>CAVEVJ010000184.1:0-2879 GCA_963619075.1 Acidaminococcaceae bacterium | reverse complement strand
AAACATATGGGACGCATGAATCGTGGGTTCAGGATTCAGGTTCAGGATTCACACGAGCTGGATTTTGCCCACGATGGTCGCGGAACCGGTGAGCTTCACATCCTCATCGCTCACATCCACCCGCAGCGTGCCTCCGCGCACGGTGATGGTCCAATGGTCCAGGCCGGTTTTGGCCCGCAGTGTGATTGCCGTGGCGCACAATCCGGTACCGCACGAAAGCGTCTCGCCGCAACCGCGCTCGTTGACGCGCATGGTGGCGGTGCCGGCATTGTTGGCTTCGTCACGCTTGTCCACGCGTACGAATTCCACGTTCTGATCGCTTTCGATCTTCGGAGCGACCACCGGCTTGGTGACCAGATCCAGTTCCTCGACTGCCGGCAGGCTTGCGATGCCATCCTCGACAAGCGCGACCACATGCGGATTGCCCATATCCACGAACGTTCCCTTCGCACAACCTTCCGTACCGGGAATCGTCACCTCGTAATCGTCGATTTCACCGCGTTTCCACGCACCCATTTCAACTTGGAACACGTTGTCTCCAAGTTCCGGAACATTGCCGAGGGCCGTGAGGATCTTCACTCCCGCGCGTGTGCCCAAACGGAACGGTTCCTCACCCGGTTTTCCGGCGATCCCCTGACGCTGCGCGAACAGTGTGATGGCCCTCGTGCCGTTGCCGCACATCTCAGCCAGGGATCCGTCGGCGTTGCGGTAGTCCATGAACCATTCGGCATTGCCGGCAGCGCAATCGGCCAGCTGACGTTCGTTCAGATCCGACACCGACTGCGGATGGGCGAGACGGATCAGACCGTCTCCGCCGATGCCGAAATGACGGTCGCATAGGAATCTCACTTCGTCGGCGGTGGGCTCGTATTCGCCGTCCGTATCCAAATAGACCACGAAATCGTTGCCGGTGGCGTGCGCTTTGTAAACAATGCTTGGGATGCTCATACCGATTCACTCTACACGCGGTAGGCTATTGGAAGCGGGTACGCCGTTGAGCGCATCCACATTGCGATACATCACGCAACACCGCCACGTTCCGACGGCATGGGTTTCGGGAGGATTTATGACTTCAACTGCGCCTATTGGCGTTTTCGACTCCGGTTTGGGCGGCATTTCCGTGGCCCGTGAGATTCGCCGCGATATGCCGAATGAACGAGTGCTGTATTTCGGTGATTCCGCGAACGCGCCTTACGGAACGAAACAGCCGGAACAAGTGCTCGAACTGTCGGAACGTATCGTGAAACGTTTTGTGGAACAAGGTGTGAAGGCTGTGGTGATCGCCTGCAATACGGCAACTTCCGCAGCCGCCGACGCGTTGCGTGAACAATATGACATTCCGATCATCGGCATGGAACCCGCGTTGAAGGTGGCTTGCGACCGCGGCCACGGCGAGCGCCAGCGCGTGATCGTCGCCGCCACTCCCCTGACGTTGAGCGAACGCAAGTTTTCCGTACTGATGGACCGGTTCAAGTCCGACCATACGATTTTTCCGGAACCTTGCCCCGCATTGGTCGAGATCGTCGAACAGGGCAAGCTGGACGATCATGATCTGGTGATGCGCACGCTGCATGAGTATTTTGACAGATACGATTTGAGCACCATCGATTCGGTGGTGCTCGGCTGTACGCATTTCGTGTTCTATCGAGACTACTTCCGTGAGCTTCTGCCACCGTCCGCGCAGATCGTGGACGGCAATCCGGGAACCGTCCGGCATCTTTCGGTGGTACTCGAATCACTTGGCAAACTGGCTCCGGACAACGTTGAAGGCTGTATCGAACTGGATAATTCAGACACTTGCGAAAGAATTGCGCGATTAGCGCAATCACTGCTTGTTCGTTGAGGAATTTGTCTCGTCGGCACGCGTAAAGTCGAACGGATTGCGAATTTACGAGTGGATGGGGAAAAGACGATGGCCAATAAGACCGCGATGATTGATGTCGGTGGCGGATTCCGTGCGATTTTCGGCGCAGGAGTAATGGACCGCATGCTTGAGGATGACGTGAACGTGGACCACTGTTACGGTGTTTCCGCGGGCAGCGCCAACATGGTTTCGTTCATTGCCGGGCAGAAGGGCCGCAACCACAAGTTCTATACGGAGTATGCGTTCCGTAAGGAGTATGCGAGCCTTGATTCCTATGTGAAGAACCACAATTACGCGAATCTTGACTACGTGTATGGCACGTTGAGCAATCATGATGGCGAATATCCTGTTGATTTCGAGGCTTTCGAGGCGAATCCCACGGAATTCACCGTGGTTGCGTGCAATGCCGAGGACGGCTCCACCAAATATTTCGATAAGAGCGATGTCAGCTTCGATAATTTCGACATTATGAAGGCGTCTTCCGCCGTTCCCGTAGCCTGCGAGCCTTATGTGATCGACGGAGTGCCGTATTTCGATGGCGGCATCGCCGACCCGATACCGGTGCAGAAGGCTTTGGACGATGGTTGCGATCGTGTGGTCGTGGTGTTGACCCGCATGCAGGATGTGCTGCGCGAACAGAAGAAGGATATTGCGCCCGCCAGGCTTTTGAAGCATTCCTACCCCGCCGCGGCCGAACGCCTGTTGAACCGTTATAAGACATACAATGACGAGGTGGCTTTGGCCAAGCAGCTCGAGAAGGAGGGGCGTGCGCTGATCATCGCGCCGGAAAGCCTGTATGGTCTGAACACGCTGAGCAAGTCGTACGAAGGTTTGGAACGCATGTATCGAGCCGGCTACTCCGCCGCGGAGTCGATCGCGCGATTCCTTGCAAGTTGACCTTCCGTCAGCCAGCACCACGGCCGGCCGACGCATGTTGAAAGGATCCGAATATGGCAGGTTTGAATCCTCAAGTGCTGGTTACGTTGTGGAATATCGAACGTCTTGGATCGTTCTC
>CAVEVJ010000183.1:0-2646 GCA_963619075.1 Acidaminococcaceae bacterium | reverse complement strand
GTCGACCATCAATTGCAGGACGGTTCGGCGCAGGTGGCGCAGGCCGCGGCGGAACGATGCGCTGGTCTCGGGCTCGATCCGGTGCGTGTATGCGCGATTGAAGTGCCGTCGGCGAAGGGCCTCGGTGTGGAGGCAGTGGCGAGGCAGGCCCGATACGATGCGATCGTCAAAATCTGCGGCGAGCTGGGAGCCGCCGCCGTTCTGCTGGCCCACACGAAGAACGACCAGGCGGAGACGGTGGTCATGGGATTGCTGCGTTCCGCTGGACTTGACGCGATCGCGGGCATGGAATCGACCTTCATGCGGGACGGAATGCTGTTTTTACGCCCCTGGCTGAATGTGACTCGTGAAGAAACCACGGGGATTTGTGAAGACCTTCAGCTGCAATGGTGGGACGACCCGACCAACGGTCCGGATGTGGGAAACCCCGGAACCCTCAACGAAACGGAAGATGGTGGGACGACGGTGGAACTGCCGTCCCACTATCCGTTGCGTTCCCGGGTGCGGCACGATCTCATGCCGTACATCGAACGATTCTCCGGAAGCGACGTCGTCGACCGTCTCTCGCTGGGGACTCGTCTCGCGCAAGACGATCGCAGGTACCTCGATTCCGTGGCGCAGCGGACCATCGACGAAGCGTTCACGTTCGGGCAGGGCGCAATCGAAATCGATACCCGGTCCATGCTGAAACAGGACGTGGCCATCAGAAGGAGGGCCATCGCGCACGCGCTCGCGCAGGCGGGCATCGACTGCTCGGCACGTCAGGTGGAGGGTATCGACGCGCTCATCGCGGACTGGCATGGCCAGCGTGGAGTGAATCTTTCCAGCGGATATTCAGCGTATCGCCAGAAACACGTCATTCGCGTGTGCCAAGATGGTGGGCATGCGAATCGCTGACGTACAAGAAGACATTGATCATGAGCTGATCAGCAAGGAAGAAATTGCAGACATCATCAACCGTGCCGCGACCCAGGCCAGTGAAGACTATCGTGGGAAGAATCCGCTGCTGATCTGTGTGCTTAAGGGGAGCGTGTGCACGTTCTCCGCGTTCGTGCAGGCCATGAGCATTCCCGTGGAAATCGACTTCATGAGCCTTTCGAGCTACGGTTCGGGAACCGAATCCTCCGGTGTGATCACCGTCCGTCAGGATCTGTCCACCGACGTGCGCGGCCGTGATGTGCTGATTGTCGAAGACATCATTGATTCCGGTAAAACGCTTGCCTGGCTCGTTGAGGAGCTTAAGGGGCGTGGAGCGGCTTCCGCCGAGATTTTTGCGCTTTTGGAGAAGCCGTCACGTCGCGAGGTGGATGTGGATGTCAAATATAGGGGACGTGAGATTCCTGACGAATTCGTGGTTGGTTTCGGATTGGATTACGACGACCGTTACCGCAATCTCGATTCGATCGCAGTTCTGAAGCCGGCAGTCTATAAAGGAGGGCAGGCATGAGTTTTCCCGGTCCGGGTCAGCCGCCAAGCGACGGAGGCAACAATAATTCCAACGGAGGCAACAATCCGTTCGGCAATCCGTTCAACCGCAACAACAACGGTTCGAACGGTCAGGATGGCCAGCGTCCCAACGGCCCCAAGCAGTTCTGGCAGTCGCCGTGGCTGTGGGTCGTGGTCATCGCGTTGCTTGCCGTGACCATGTTCCAGATCTTCGCTGGTTCCGGCTATCAGACCATCGACACCAAAGATGGCATGCAGATTCTCAACGGCGGCAACGTTGAGTACGCGCAGATAGTCGACAATACGCAGCAGGTCAAGCTTAAGCTCAAGAGCGACTATTCCGCCACCGATCCCGACACCGGCAAGACGCGCAACTACGGCAAGAACGTGCAGTTCTACTACACGTACGCGCAGTCCGCAGCCGTGGTCAAGGCGGTGCAGAGCGCCGATCCGACCAACGGCTGGACCGCGACCATGCAGCAGACCAGCGTCTGGACGTATCTGATTACGTCGCTGCTGCCGTTCATCATCATCCTGGGCCTGTTCTGGTTCATGATGGGACGTATGGGCGGTGCCGGCGGCATGTTCGGCATGGGTGGCAAGAAGAACAAGGGCAAGCTGCTTGAAGGGCAGACCCCGACCACCAAGTTCGCCGATGTTGCGGGCGAGGACGCTGCGGTTCAGGAAGTCGAGGAGATCAAGGACTTCCTGAAGGATCCTTCACGATACAAGGCCCTTGGCGCCCGTATTCCGCGTGGCGTGCTGCTGTATGGCCCTCCCGGCACCGGCAAGACGCTGCTGGCCCGAGCCATCGCAGGTGAGGCTGGCGTGCCGTTCTACTCCATGGCGGGTTCCGACTTCGTCGAGATGTTCGTCGGCCTTGGCGCGTCCCGTGTGCGCGACCTGTTCGAGGAAGCCAAGAAGAACGCTCCGGCGATCATCTTCATCGATGAGATCGATGCCGTCGGCCGCAAGCGCGGCGGCTCCGGCATGAGCGGCGGCCATGACGAACGCGAACAGACGCTCAACCAGCTGCTCGTCGAAATGGACGGCTTCAACAACGACACCAACCTGATCATCATCGCGGCCACCAACCGTCCCGACGTGCTTGACCCGGCACTGCTGCGCCCCGGACGTTTCGACCGCCAGGTTGCCGTGGAAGCTCCGGATCTGGAAGGCCGTGAGGCCATTCTGAAGGTG
>CAVEVJ010000182.1:0-23834 GCA_963619075.1 Acidaminococcaceae bacterium | reverse complement strand
TCGAGGCATCCTGCACCGACGGCAAGGACCGCATCACCGAAGTCGTCGATCTGCCGACCACCGGCGTCAACACCGAACGCATCTGGCTGCTCGAACACTTCGCCGACTGGTTCAACGTCAATCTCGGCAAAGGATCGATGTACCACAGCCAATCCGGCGTCTCCGAAGGCCTCATGCAGCATCTCGACGAGAAAGACGCGTCGCAGGTCTCCGCGGATCTTTCCAAGCAGATCAGAGAACAGCAGAAAGCCGAGCAGAATCAGGAAGGTTCCGACGACCCGGTGCTCGATGCGCTGGAAATGGTGACGAAACAAGCCAAAGCCGGCTCCCCCACCGCGCAGCCGCTGCATCTGCGTGACATCAAAGCCGCCGACCACCATGCGAATCACGGGACGGGACGGGATACGGAACCTGGTGCGGAGCATCGCACCGACCACCATGCACAATCCGACAACGGCGAAATCGCAGACAAATCGCGCAAACATCACCAGCACAAGCCGCCGAAAGGCATGTACGCCAAGCATTTCGACCATGTGGGCAAGCAGGCGGACGAATCACAAGGCATCACCGTGCGTCAGGCCCACGAGCGGCTCGACATGATCGAGCGACGCCGGCCGCTGTATTCTCCGGAATTCGCCGGATTCGCATCGGCCTGCGCATGCGCGTCCTTCGTGTTCCTGCTCGGCGGCGGCCCCTTCGACATGATCGGCGCGTTCGTCGGCGCGGGACTTGGCCATTGGCTGCGCCGCAAACTGTTCGCCCATCATCTCAACCAGTTCTTCGTGACCTTCGTATGCGTGGCCGTCGCGGCCCTCGCCTGTACGGAAACACTGCGTGTGATCGGCCTGTTCAACCCGGTCGCACTGCAGCACGACACCGCATACATCGGCGCCATGCTGTTCGTCATTCCCGGATTCCCGCTCATCACGGGCGGGCTTGATATGGCGAAGATAGACTTCCCCTCGGGCGTGCAACGCATCACCTACGTGATGTGCATCATCCTGATGGCCACGCTGGCGGGATGGATGGTGGCGTCGATCGTACACCTGAATCCGCAAGGATTCGAGCCTCTCAACCTGCCTTGGGCGGTCAATCTTCTGCTGCGCATGCTGTTCGCCTTCATCGGCGTGTGGGGATTCTCCGTAATGTTCAACTCCCCGCAGCGCATGTGCCTGGTCGCCGCGACCATCGGCATGGTCACCGATACCCTGCGACTGGAAATCGTCGACCTGGGCGTTCCAGCCGAGGCCGGCGCCTTCATCGGAGCGCTGCTTGCCGGTCTGATGGCCTCTGCATGGCGCACCTCGGTACGCCGCGGACTTCTCGCGCCGCATCTGGGGTATCCGCGAATCTGTCTTACCGTGCCGTCCATCGTGATCATGGTGCCGGGCATGTATATGTATCAGGCCATGTTCCACCTCGGTGAATTCGACACGTTGAACGCGCTCGATTGGGCGTTCCGCGCGTTCATGGTAATCATCTGCCTGCCGATCGGCCTGGCGATGGCGCGTGTGCTCACCGACAAGTCATGGCGGTACGACACCTGAGATTCCATGATCGCCCGGCTTGCGGCAACCATCCGGTACTGGGCAATCATCCGATTTACGATGCCCGCCCGGTACGGAAGTGAGATGTTTCGTCCCCGTGTGACGTTCAACCGCTACATTGTGACGAATCACTGATTGTTAAGAAGGAAGAGATTGTGGTCACCAAGGATTTCTGGGTGCTGCTGGCGATGGTCCTCTATTTCGTGGCCATGCTCACCATCGGTTTTGTGTATTCGAAAAGGTCCAATTCCTCCACCCGCCAGTATTTTGCGGGTGGGCGAGGCGTGGGCCCCTGGCTCACCGCGCTGAGCGCCGAGGCTTCCGACATGAGCGGCTGGCTGCTCATGGGCCTGCCAGGCGTGGCTTATTTCACGGGAGCCGCGGATCCGCTATGGACCGCGCTGGGACTTGCTCTTGGAACATACCTCAATTGGAAGCTCGTCGCCCGCAGATTACGCCGCTATTCGGTGGTCGCCGGTGACTCCATCACCATTCCGGACTTCTTCTCCAAGCGATTCCATGACGACAAGAACATCGTTTCCACCATTGCCGCGTTGATCATTCTCGTGTTCTTCTGCGTGTATGTAGGCAGCTGCTTCGTTACTGTGGGCAAGCTGTTCTCCACCTTGTTCGGCTGGGATTACCATCTGACCATGGTGATCGGAGCAGCTGTCGTGTTCGCCTACACCATCATCGGCGGCTATCTGTCCGTGGTGGTGACCGACTTCATTCAGGGCCTGCTCATGTTCTTCGCTCTGGCCGTGGTGTTCATCGGCTCCGTGGCATCCGCCGGCGGCATCGACAACACCGTCACCTTCCTGAAGAGCATCCCGGGCTTCCTTGACGGCACACAGATGGCCACCCCTCTGCTCAATGACGCAGGCGAGCAGATTATCGAAGCCGGCCAGGCCATGTTCGGCACTCCGAGCGAATATGGCGTGATTACCATGATCTCCATGCTCGCATGGGGCTTGGGTTATTTCGGCATGCCTCAGGTTCTTGTGCGGTTCCTGTCCATCCGTAGCTCTGAGGAGATCAAGAAGTCGCGAATCATCGCCACCACTTGGTGCGTGATCTCCCTTGCATGCGGCGTGTGCATCGGTCTGGTCGGACGAGCCATGATGCCGACCCAATTCGTCACGCAGTCCGCAGCCGAGAACATCTTCATCGTCGTCTCCCAAGCGCTGCTGCCGAGCTTCATGTGCGGCGTCGTGGTGTCCGGCATTTTCGCGGCGTCCATGAGTTCCTCGTCCTCGTATCTGATCATCGGCGCATCCGCGGTCGGCGAGAATATCTTCCGCGGATTGATTTACCGCAAGGCCACGGAACGACAGGTCATGATGGTGGCAAGAATCACACTGCTCGTCATGTTCGTGTTCGGCATTGTGGTGGCCTTCGATCAGAACTCGTCCATTTTCCAAGTGGTCTCCTATGCGTGGGCCGGTCTGGGAGCCTCCTTCGGTCCCCTGATGCTCACGTCCCTGTACTGGAGGCGCACCAATAAATACGGAGCCATCGCGGGCATGCTCTCCGGTACCGCCACCGTGCTGATCTGGCACAACTTCGTCAAGCCGCTCGGTGGTGTCTTCGCCATCTATGAATTGCTGCCGGCTTTCATCATCTCACTGGTGTTCATCGTGGTGGTGTCCTTGCTCACCCCGGCGCCCAGCTCCGAGGTTTTGCACGAGTTCGACCACTACCTCGACGACCCGGACGACCAGTCCGTGGATGACGACCTCGTCGCCGCCGAAATCGCCGCAGGCGAGCGTCTCGCACAGCTCTAAACATCTATCTGCGTTATAGATGGCGGGTCTCTAGAGAGAACATGACCTTAGGGGGCACCCCTATGTGGGTTTACGCATCCTTGGGGCATGGCAATCCGCCATCTATAACGCAGATACGGGTTCGACACCCGCTGTACGGGGGTGTACGCAAGACCATACAGACCGTAAACGCAAAGAGGGCGTCGGATTGATCCACAATCCGACGCCCTCTCGGGTTGTGTTTGGAGGCTCAGTAGCGCATGCCCATGGCTTCGCGCACCTGTTCCAGTGTCTCGTTGGCGATTTCGTTGGCCTTCCTGTTGCCCTCGGCCAGCACGTCGCGCACATAGTCCATATCCTTGGACAGTTCGGCGCGGCGTTCACGCATCGGTGCCAGATAGTTGTTCACGGATTCCACCACATACATCTTCAACGCGCCCGCGCCGGAATCACCGATCTCCTCGGCGATTTCCTTCGGGTCGCGGCCGGTCACCAGACCAGCGGTGGTCAGCAGTGCGGAAACCTCAGGACGGTTGATCGGATCGAACGTGATAGTGCGTTCGGAGTCGGTGCGGCTCTTCTTGATGAGTTTGGCGGTCTCTTCCGCGGTGGCGCTCAGCATGATGGAGTTTCCGCGGGACTTGCTCATCTTCTGACCGTCGAGTCCCGGAATTTCGGGCGCTTCGGACAGAATCGCGTCCGGCTCCGGGAACACCGGATTCTTCTTGGCATAGCGCTCGTTGAAACGACGCGCGATGGTACGGGTCAGCTCAATATGCGGCAGCTGATCCTTGCCCACCGGCACGATGTTGCCCTTGCAGAACAGGATGTCGCATGCCTGATGAACCGGATAGGTGAGCAGCAGACCGGTCAATGCATGGCCAGACGCCTCCATCTCGGCCTTCACGGTCGGATTGCGATGCAGCTCTGATTCGGTGACGAGGGAAAGAAACGGCAGCATGAGCTGGTTTTCGGCCGGTACAGAGGAGTGCGTGTAAATCATGGTCTTCTCCGGATCAATGCCGGCGGCCATGTAGTCGATAATCAGGTTGAGCACGTTGTCTTGAATGTGCTCAGTGGTGTCGCGGTCGGTGATCACCTGATAATCAGCGACGATGATGTTGGTATGCACGCCTTTGTTCTGCATCTCCACGCGACTGCGCAGCGTGCCGAAATAGTGGCCCATGTGCAGGCGTCCGGTCGGACGGTCGCCGGTAAGCATGGTGAATTTGCCCGGATTCTTTTCGATTTCGGCCAGCGTCGCATCGGAACGCTTCTTTGCGGCAAGGAAGCTGGCGCTCATTTCATTGCCCACAGCGGTGATCTGCTGTTCCTGGGTGTCGTCCGTCATCATTTGTCCTTTTCCTGCAAAAAATAAACGATTTTATCGTAAAAGTCTGAGCAGACAACGAAACAAGGCCCAACAAGTGGTACTCTCTTGTTTGATGAATTGATAGCACAGTAATACCCAGGGGGTCAGATGGGCCGCGGACGTCAGAAAGCCAAACAGCAGAAAATAGCCCGAAAGCTCAAGTACCTGACCACCGACACGGATTACGATGAGCTTGCCAAGGAGCTTGGAGCGCAGGAACCAGGCTCGGGTTCTTTCGATCCTTTCGCTGATATCGAAGCCAAGTATTCTCACGATTCGGACGATTTTGACGAAGAAAATGAGACGGCAGACGGCGAGACGAATGTCAGCCAGAACGAAGCCGACGACGATCTTGATGAGTATGCCAAGTGGGCGGCCGAAGCCGCAGCGAAGGCTACGAGCGGTGAATTCCCGGCGGCCAAGGCCACAGCGGCCCCCAAGCAGCACAAGCCCATCCCGATGCCGATGCCCAGTGCTTTGAAGCCTAAAAAGCAGTGATACACGACTGTTTCAGGAGGGTCCGTAGCCGTAGAGCCACGGACCCTCCTTTTTTACCGAAAATCCCGCCTCAGACACCAGACACCAGACACCAGACTATTGGTCCGTCACACCAGCGGCAGCAGTCCACTCAGGTCGTCACGCTCCCCAACCGCGCTGATGCGTCCGGCTTCCAGCTCCTCCTGCCAACTGGTGATGCCGGTGGCCAGTCGCATCCATACATCCGGCTCAAGCTCAATCACATCCGGAGGCGTTAGATTATGCGGGTCGGACGCCGGACCATCGAGAATCTTGATGGCGCCCCACGGCGCGACCCGCACCTCGACACCGCCACCGGGCGCTTTGCGCTCCAGAAGGTGCAGCGAGTAGCGGACCGCCATCGCCCACAGCTGACGTGGGAGCCGCGGGGAAAGGTTGAGCCTGAAATCGCTTGCGGCATGCTCTTCGACCGGCATATGCTCGGCGATTATCCCGCTTGCCTCCCGTTTCCACTGCGCCAAAGCGTCGCGCCCCTTGCCCATGTCTTGTTCTCGAATTACAGCCATAAGCATTATTGTGCAGCTCGTAAGCGACTATGATGGTTGTCTGCAGACAATGTGGTCATAATTGAACAGGGGTATTAAGAGAGGAAATTATCAGTGATTGCATATTGGCTTCGTAGAGCTGACCCGTCGCGCCCCAGCACGGTTTTGCAAACGAATGCTTTTTGATTTCTCTTGAAAATTTCGTCTTTTCTGACATGCATTGTATGCTTAATATGAGAACGTATGCATGATGTCGATTGGCGTTCATGCAGCCTTATCCGCAAGGACGCTGACGCAAGGCATAATGTTCTAGGAGAGTAGTCCATATAAGGGAGTCGTTTAATGACTGAAAACACCGCACCGAAATCCGCGGTAACCGCGGAACAGTTCGCTGACGAGATTCGTGAGCAGCTGAAGTACACCCAGGGCGTAACCGTCGAGCAGGCCAAGCCGGCCGACGTGTATGTCGCCGCGTCAGCCGCCGTGCGTCGCCATCTCATGGATTCCTGGATGAAGACCCAGGCAGACATGGTCAATGGCAACACCAAGGCCGTCGGCTACCTGTCCGCGGAATTCCTCATGGGCAAACAGTTGCGCAACGCCCTGCTCAACGCCGGCCTGACCGAGCAGTTCAACGGAGCCGTGGAATCCCTCGGATTCTCCGTGCAGGATGTCGTCGACGCCGAATACGAGCCGGGTCTGGGCAATGGTGGTCTGGGCCGCCTGGCCGCATGCTTCATCGATTCCCTCGCTTCTCTGGGCGTGCCGGCATTCGGCTACGGCATCCAGTACAAGTACGGCATTTTCAAGCAGGAGTTCGACGAGACCGGAAAGCAGATTGAAACCCCGGATTACTGGCTCGCCAACGAAGAGCCGTGGGGCCATATCGATTACAACCGCAGCCAGAAGGTTTCCTTCGGTGGCGAAGTGGTCGAAGAGGACGGCAAGAAGGTATGGAAGCCGGCTTGGTCCGTGCGCGCCGTGCCGGTCGATTACATGGTTCCGGGCTACACGTCCGGCCGCGTGAACACCCTTCGTCTGTGGACCGCCAAGAGCTACGACGAGTTCGACCTGCTCACCTTCAACAAGTCCGAGTATCTCGATGCCGTCAAGCCGCAGGTCGAGGCCGAGAACATCTCCAAGATCCTGTATCCGGAGGATTCCACCCCGCAGGGCAAGGCACTGCGTCTCGAACAGCAGTACTTCTTCGTGTCCGCATCCATCCACGACGCCATCCGCGTCTTCTACCCGGGCCAGGACAAGCCGGACCTGACGACGTTCGCAGACAAGATCACCTTCCAGCTCAACGACACCCACCCGGTCATCGGCATTCCGGAGCTCATGCGCGTTCTCATGGATGAGTACGGCTACGATTGGGACACCGCTTGGACCGTCACCAACAAGACCTTCAACTACACCTGCCACACCCTGCTTCCGGAAGCCCTGGAAGTGTGGCCGGCCAAGCTCATCGGCGAACTGCTGCCGCGTCATCTTGAGATCATCGAGAAGATCAACGACCAGTTCGAAGCCGAGCTCAAGGCCAAGGGCGTCGCCGACGAAACCATCAAGGACATGGCCATCTACACCGGCGACTCCGTGCGCATGGCTTACCTCGCCACCTATGGCGGATCCCACGTGAACGGCGTTGCCGAGCTGCACTCCCAGCTCCTGAAGGACGTCACCCTGAAGAACTTCTCCGACGTGTACCCGGACAAGTTCACCAACGTGACCAACGGCGTGACTCCTCGCCGCTTCATCAAGCTGGCCAACCCGCGCCTTTCCGACCTGATCACCGAAGGCCTCGGCACCGACAAGTGGCTGAGCGACCTCGAGCTGCTCAAGGGCCTCGAACCGTTGGCCGCCGACGATGAGTTCGTCAAGAAGTTCGCCGCCGTCAAGCAGGCCAACAAGGTTGATTTCGCGGCCTACGCCAAGCGTGAATACGGCTTCGACATCGACCCGAACACCATGATCAACACCATGGTCAAGCGTCTGCACGAGTACAAGCGTCAGTCGCTCAAGATTCTGGCCCTGATCGCCCGCTATGCCGACATCAAGTCCGGCAAGCTGTCCGCCGACGACGTCATGCCGCGCACCGTGGTGTTCGGCGCCAAGGCCGCCCCGGGCTACTATCTGGCCAAGCAGACCATCCAGCTCATCAACAACGTGGCTCGCGTCGTCAACAACGACCCGGAAGTCAAGGGCAAGCTCAACGTGTACTTCCCGTGGAACTACAACGTGCGTCTGGCCCAGCACCTCATTCCGGCCACCGACCTCGACGAGCAGATCTCCCAGGCCGGCAAGGAAGCTTCCGGCACCGGCAACATGAAGTTCGCCCTCAACGGCGCCATGACCGTCGGCACCCTCGATGGCGCGAACGTTGAGATTCGCGAGCGCGTAGGCGCCGAGAACTTCTTCCTCTTCGGCATGACCGTCGACGAGGTGGATGCCCTGTACGCAGAAGGATACGATCCGAAGAAGTACTACGATGCCAACCCTCGTCTCAAGGCCGCCATCGATATGGTTGCCGACGGCACCTTCTCCAACGGCGACAAGACCGTGTTCGAGGATCTCGTGCACGATTGGCTCTCCAAGGATTGGTTCATGACCTTGGCTGATTTCGGTGCCTATACCGATATTCAGGCCGAGATCGAGGCCCTGTACGCGCAGCCGCTCGAGTGGAACCGCAAGGCGCTCATCAACGTGGCCAACTCCGGCTACTTCAGCTCCGATCGTTCCATCGAGGATTATCTGGAGCGTATCTGGCACACTGGTCCGCTCGCCTGAGCCTCATCAGATCGAAAACTTTGATGGGTGCATGCCTGTAATGCATGGCAAGCACCCATCAAAGAGCACATAAAAAATCCTGCGTCAAGCTAAGCTGGCGCAGGATTTAAAAATATCTTTTCCGGGGTTGAGGGTCAGGCTTCCTCCGATTCCTCGTCCTCCGATTCGGTCTCTTCCGGTGCCTCAGAGGCCCTAGCCAATCCAAGGTCGACAGGGGAAGAGCTGTTCTCCCACGGTTCCTCCCATGGGTCGTAGTCCGGATTCTGCTGCTTATAGATGTACAGGCCTACAACACCTGCAAGCAAAGCTCCGAAGAGCAGTGCGAAGAACTTCCAACCGTTAGAAGACTTGTTCTCCATGACGGCTCCTTTCCCAAAAACGTCCGGCCTGTTCGTTCAGGCCAGCCCTGTTCACTATATTAATTCCTTGAATGTGTTGATTGGGTGGATTTACGCGCCGGGTATTGGCCCGTTCCAGTAGGGTGTAAAGCATGTCATATCAACGATTCAGCCTGTTTCCTAATTCACCTTCTTTAAAGAACCTGCTTTCCCCGAGGTCGTTGCGTTACCGATGGCGCAGCGGAGAGCCCGTCGTCACCACTACGATCATGACCGCATGCACGGTGATTTGGGTGGTTGAGACGCTGTTGAGATTCGTCTGGCCGGCCGGTTTCAATGCTTTGCTCAATGCCGGTATGCTGCTGCCCGCGACGGCGATGAGCCATCCCTGGACGTTCCTCACATCGATGTTTCTGCATCAGCCGAGCTCGCTGTGGCACATTCTGTTCAATATGATGACGTTGTGGTGCATAGGGCCGATGCTGGAACGCATGATGGGCCATCTCCCCTACCTTGCCCTGTATACGCTTTCCGGGCTTGCCGGGGGAACCGGCGTGATGGTGTGGTCCGCTTTCGTCCCCCAGGGTTGGGCCACTGCGGTGTACGGCGCGTCCGGATCGTTGTTCGGCTTGTTCGCGGCGGTTCTTGTGGTGTATCGCAGGACGGGAACCGATATTCGTTCGATGCTTATCTGGATGCTTATCAATTTCCTGCTGCCGGTCATTATGCCGAATATCGCGTGGCAGGCGCATCTTGGCGGTTTCACCGTCGGAGGCCTGTTCGTGTGGCTGCTGACTTCCAGATTGCGTGTGTTCCGCAGCAAAAGCCTGAAATGGTGCACTGTGGTGTGCGGCATCGTGCTGCTTGCCGCGATTATCGCGATCGCTTTGCTGTGCAACATGGAAAATCCGTGGAGCCAGTTGATGTTCTGAAGGTCGAATCATCCATGACGGCCTTTGGCTCAGACCCACTTATCCACATTTGTGGAAAACTCTGTGGATAAGTGGGCTCCCCGCTGTGGGTAACTCGGGGATAACTCAGCGGATTATCCACAGGGATATTCACAAAATGGCGATTTTCCAAGTTTTTCCTACGTGAATGATGTGGATAACTGTTATCCACCTCGCCAAAATGCGGAGAAAAACACCGTCCATATTTAGTGTTTTCAACCTCAAGACGGCACTATATGTAGAAGTTATCCACAGCTTTCCACAACAATCCACCGTTATCCACAATGGAATCCACCTGAAATCACGCCGGTCGCGCACCCGCTAAAGCCGCCGCGAATCGCAAGATACAGAAATCAGCGGAGCGTTTCATCTGCCGATAAGATGGCTGACATGATTGACGAGCAGGAACACGACGGCTACCACGTAGTCGGCAAATCGGACGAATCGCCGTTAAACGACGTAACACGCGCTTTCGTGAAGGCGCATCGTAGCGAAAACGTACGTAATCTGGCACTGAAGACCAAACGCACGGAACAGCTGGATCTCCCTACTGCGCTCGATCAGATTGCGGGATGGCAGATAGCAAGCAGAAAACTGCCGCAGTGGGCCCAAAGCGACGACATCGTATACCCGCCGCACATCTCCATGGAACAGTGCTCGTCGCAGTTCACAGCCCAATATAAGAGCGAAATCGCGCGACGCCTGTGTGCAGCGTCATCCCAAGACGACGCACGATCCGAAACAACGTCGATGGTGGATCTGACCGGCGGCTTCGGCGTCGATTTTTCGTATCTTGCGGATGGTTTCGACCAGGCCACGTATGTTGAGCGGCAGCCACATCTATGCGAACTGGCTGCGCACAATATGGCCGCGCTCGAAATCCGACAGGCGCGAATCGTGCGCGGAGATGGAGTCGGGTATCTGCACAACATGGAACCGGTGGATCTGATCTACATCGATCCGGCACGTAGGGACGAGCATGGCTCCCGCACCTACGCGATTGAGGATTGCTCCCCCAACGTGCTCGACTTACGCGATCTGCTGCTCGGCAAGGCTGAATTCACGATGATCAAGCTTTCCCCGATGCTTGACTGGCGCAAGGCCGTGGCCGATTTCGAAGGATCCGTCGCCGAAGTCCACATAGTGTCGACCGGCAACGAATGCAAGGAACTGCTGCTGGTGCTGAGCGGCGATCGCGCACATTCCGGAGAAACCATGCGGGCACCGCACGTGTATTGCGTGAATGACGAGCAGCGGATTGATTACGATTCCGCCGCCTATACGCAAGGTTTGCGCGTGGGAGTCTCGCCGCTGCCCGAAATGACGTACCTGTACGAGCCGAACGCATCGATCATGAAGGCGGGATGCTTTGATCTGATCGAGGAACGGTATGGCGTCAAACAGATCGGTCCGAGCAGCCACCTGTTCGTTTCAGATAGTCCTGTGGGGGATTTTCCCGGACGCGGATTCATGATCGAGGGAATCGGCGGTATGGGAAAGAAGGATATCAAACGACTGTTGGGCGGCGCCAAGCAGGCGAACATCGCCGTACGCAATTTTCCGCTTATGGCCACCCAACTGCGGAAAAAACTTGGTATGGCCGACGGTGGAAGCATGTATCTGTTCGGCACCACCATGCAAGGCGGCGACCACATACTGCTGCGCACCGCGAAAATCGGTCAGTGACGGCATCGGCCACAATCCGCTGATACATGGGCTCGTCGTCAATCACAAGGACGCATAAAACATATCAAAACGCAAAAAAGGCGTTTGAACGCTTTGCGACGGCCGGACCAAGGCCATGGGCCGTCAAAGTCGTTCAAACGCCTTTCAGCAGGTCTGCAAGGACTGCAAAAACTGCAAAGACTCAGCGCCACCACATGGTCATGATGAATCCGACCATGATGATCGCGAATGCGATGGCCAGATTCCCTGCGCCGATGTTCGGAATCGGGTAATCGGAGGACAGGTAATAGACGACGGCCCAGATCAGGCCGATGATCATCAGCGTGCAGAACAGCGGCACGAACCAGCGCGGATTGGACTTGGTGCCCTTGATGGTCTCTTCCACACGGCGGGTGTTCTCGGCCTGGCGGTTCATCATGCGCTGCATCTGCGGGGTCAGGGAGGACTTGTCGGCGGTGGCGTTCAGCACCGCTTCCACACGGTCCATAGGAATGCCGAGATCGTCATCATCCTCTTCCTCGGATTCTTCGGACTCCACGGTTTCCTCGGACGCTTCCGCAGCCGTCTCCTCGGAGGATGTCTCCACAGCCTTGGCATCCTCGGCGACTTCCGTGGTATCAGTGGTCTTATCGGCGGCGGCGGTGTCGTCGACGACCTGCGGATCGTTCTGACCGTCCGCGGTGGTTTCGTACTGCTCTTCGTCAGCCATCAGCTTAGTCTCCATTCAATAGGCTAAAAGTCATAATAGTGGGTAGACTCGAAAGCGGCGAACTCGCATCGCGAAACCGCCCAAATTCGGAGCAAATATTCAGCGGAACGTCGGCATAACACTTAGGGAAGGTCCGCATGGCGAAGCACACCGGCAAACATGCCGCGAAAAGGTCGAAGTTGGCCGGAGTGTCGGTGTTCATCGTTTTGATGTTCTCCGGGTTTCTGCTGACCACGAATCTACGCGTCAACCGTTCCGTCGTGGTGACCAACGACACCGCCGAACTCGTGGAGCAACGTGTGAAGAAGGTAAATTCACTGCAGGAGGAGGTCAACTCCCTCAGCTCCCGGGTAAATGACCTAAGCAAGACGTTGAGTACGCAAAGCGACGATTCACAGGATTCCGAGGACGCCGGAAACGGCACGCTGCTGCCGACCGTCGAAGGCCCCGGACTCGTGGTGACGCTCGACGATTCGCCGTTATGGGAGAGCATGGTCGATTCGTCAGGCTCCGCGTCGAACATCAACGATTACGTAGTACATCAGCAGGATGTCGAAGCGGTGGTAAACGCTCTGTGGGCTGGCGGCGCCGAATCGATGATGATCATGGACCAGCGCGTACTGTTCAACTCCGCGGTGCGCTGTTCCGGCAACGTGCTTTTGCTGCAGGGCAAGAAATATTCGCCACCATTCACGATTTCCGCGATAGGTTCGGTCGACGACATGATCAAGGCGCTCGACGAGTCCTCGGAAGTGACGATCTACCGACAGTACGTCAGTGCGTTCGGCTTAGGATGGAAAGTCGAAGAGAAGGAAAAACTGCATTTCGACGCCACCGACGCGCTGCAACAGCCGTTGCAGTATGCGAAGGTAAGCGGAAATGAAGAAACGGACGGCAGCCAGGAATCCGAACAGCAATCGCAGGAGGAATAACCGATGGGAACGGAACAACGCACAAAGGGCGCATTCTGGACGGTACTCGGCGTTCTCGCGGAACTTATGCTGACGGTGGCGGCCATCTGCGCGCTGTACATCGCATGGCAGATGTGGTGGACGGGCGTGCAGTCCGAGCATACGCAGAATGAGACGCTCCAGTCCGCTTCCTGGTCCGATCCGAGCCAATCCGACACCACGACGATCGCCGCCGCACAGGAGGGCGACCCGCCGACGCAGCCGGAAAGCGCGCAGGAGGGCGACCTGATCGCGCAGATCTACATTCCTCGATTCGGCAGCCAGTGGAAGCGCAACCTGGTGGAAGGCACGACGCTGACGGAGCTCAACAAGCACGGACTCGGCCACTACACGACATCGCAGATGCCCGGGCAAATCGGCAATTTCGCGTTCGCCGGCCACCGCAACGGCTACGGACAGCCGCTCGGAGATGTCGACAAGCTGCAGGAAGGCGACAAAATCATCGTCCGAACGCAGGATTACTGGTACGTGTACCACTACACGAGCTACAAGATCGTGCTGCCGACGGACGTCGACGTCATCGCATCCAATCCGGAGAATCCCAACGAAGCGCCGACGAAACGCATGCTGACCATGACCACATGCGAACCGAAATACTCCACCCCGACCCACCGCTGGATCAGTTATGCGGAATTCGATTACTGGGCGAAGGTCTCCGATGGTGTGCCAGAGGAATTGACGACCACCGATGCCAACGGCACAGTGACATTCATCAATCAGGGAAAGACCTCCGCGGTCTCGCAAATCGGTTCGCTGCAGCCGTGGGTTCTCGGCGCGCTGGCCGCCTATGCGATTATCTTCATTGCGGCGGCCGTGGCATGGCAGTGGCCGACATTCAAGGCCCGCGCAGGTCATAAGAAAGAAACCGATTTCAGCTTGTACGGAGGTTTGGCACGATTGCAGCCCGGCGTTTTGCCGATTCGCGTCATTCTGATGCTTCTGCTGGCATTCGCGTTTGCCGCAGCCTGTTTTGAATGGATATTCCCGTGGGCCGCGACGAACATCCCTGTCCTGCAACAGATGTCGAATTACACGTCCGTCTGACGAACGCCCATCCAGCAATCGTTGCATACGTTGCGTGAGACGAGGGCGGCCTGCCACGCATTACGCACGTAGACTGCTTTTCAGATGGATTGCCGTTCAACTGCGATTCATGAGACGGACCGCCGCCCAATATATCGCCGTTCAAACGCTGATAGGAGCATCATGACTGATTCCGCACGCATTCTTGTAGTGGATAATTACGATTCATTCGTATACACGATCGTCGGCTATCTGAAGACGCTGGGCGCCACCGTCACCGTGGTGCGCAACGACGCGATTGATCCGGACGAGCCCGGCGTGATCGACGAATACGATGGCGTGCTGATCTCTCCCGGCCCGGGAGCTCCGGCCGAATCGGGAGCCAGCGAAGGCATGATCCGACTGTGCGCGAAGCAGTCCAAGCCGATGTTCGGTGTCTGCCTGGGCATGCAGGCCCTGGCCGAAGTGTTCGGCGCCACCGTCAGCCACGCGCCGACCATCATGCATGGCAAGACCAGCCTCGTGGAACACCTTGATGATCCGGTTTTCGAAGGCATTCCCAATCCGATGACCGCCACCCGATACCATTCCCTGGCCGTCGAACCGGATTCCGTGCCGGACGAACTGGTGGTCACCGCCTGGACTCAGGGCGACCACATCGTGCAGGGAATCCGGCATCGTGACAAGCCGATGTTCGCGGTGCAGTTCCACCCGGAATCGGTGATGACGCAGGACGGATACAGGATGCTGGCCAACTGGCTGAAGATTTGCGGTCAGGAATCGGCCGTCGAGAAGTCTTTGGGATTGCAGCCCAAGGTAGCGAGGTAACGCCGTCTGAAGGCGGTTTATAGGCGTTGTAAGCACATCCGTGGTTTTGCCCGACCATGATGCTTTGCGCTGAAATGTGCCGATACGCGCCGCAAGTACGCCATTGTTGTCTGAAACCACACTCTGGAATCACGGCATACCGGCATAACTATGACAGCGGGTGGAGGGAACGGTTCCGTACTGTTCCCTCCACCCGCTGTCATATGCCGGTATCCTGCGGCACCGGCGGTGTCGACGGTATTACCGGCACTAATTATTGTTGTTGCCGTTGTTCGAATTTGAATTCGAATTCGAGTTCGAATTTGAATTCGTGTTCGAATCGGTATTGTCGCTCGAGCTGCTGGTCTTCGTGGTCAGCGTGATGGTGGCACCGGAATCGGTCTGGGTGCCGCCTTCCGGAGTCATGCTTTCCACCTTGGCGTTATCGTCGGTCGATCCAGTGACGCTCACCTGGAATCCGCTGTTCTGCAACAGAGTCTGAGCCGCGCTCAACGTCATGCCGACCACATTCGGCACGCTCACCTGCTGCCTGCCGACAGATACCCAAATGGTCACTGCGGTGCCAGCTGCGACGGTGGTTCCGGAATCCGGGCTGACACGAGTCACCAAACCGGCTTCCAGCGAATCGGAATACTCGTTCTCAATGGTGATCTGGGTAAGCCCCGCCTGCTTGAGCAGCTCAATCACCGTATCCCTGGACTGGCCGACGACGCTATCCGGAATCTTGGTCATTCCGGACGAGATGTACAGCGTGATGATTGTGCCCTTCGTCTGCTTCGAGTTGACAGCCGGGTCGGTGCTCACCACCTTGTCTTTGTCAATCGTGGCGTTATCAACCGTCTTGACGCTTCCCACCGTGAATCCGGCGGATTCAAGCATCGACTTCGCCTCTTCCTGGCTTCTGTTCGACACGTCCGGAACAGTGGCGGTCTGCGGACCCGTGGAGAACCATACGGACACCGTGGAGCCCTTCTCCACCTTCGATCCGCCCTTCGGATTCTGCTTGGTAATCGTGCCCTCCGCCTGATCGGAACTGGAATCCTCACGGGCGTCAAGCTTCAGGCCAAGAGACTCCAACTGCTCTTTGACACGATCCTGAGAAATGTTCGACGTGGATGTGAAATCAGGAACCTCAACGGTTTCGTCGGTCGATGTCTGATTGCCGTTCATGAAGTACAGAACCGCCAACACGGCCAGAACCGCCACCAGAACGCCAATGACCGATCCGACGACGATCTTCCTCTTATGCTTCTTTGAGGTTTCGGCGCGCTGTTCGGTACGAGACTCCGTGGCCACGTCGTTATTCGGATTGGGCACGGCCATGAATTGGCCGGTGACCGGATTGAACACCTGGGTCGCGATGGGCTCGTTGGTCGGTTTCATGGCAACCGTGGCGGTGTTGCTCTCAGGCTGCTTGCCGGCCTTCACATTGGTCAAGTCGGTCAGCGGATTGAACGACGTGGCCATCGGAACCCCACCGTTCATATACGCCAGCAGATCGTTCTTGAACTCGGCGGCTGTGGCATAACGGTTCTGCCTGTCCTTGGCCATCGCCTTCGCGCAGATGGAGTCCCACATCTTCGGCAGGCCCGGAACGACCGTGCTCGGAGGAGTGGCCACCTCCGAAACATGCTGGTAGGCGATCGCCACGGCGGAATCGCCGGTGAACGGCGGCTTCCCGGTCAGCATTTCATACAGCACGCAACCTGCGGAATACAGGTCGGAACGCATGTCGACGCTTTCGCCGCGCGCCTGCTCCGGAGACAGGTATTGCGCGGTGCCGACCACACCCTGGGACTGCGTCATCGTGGCTGCGGAATCGTCGAGCGCACGAGCGATGCCAAAGTCCATGACCTTGACCATGCCCTGCACGGAAATCATGATGTTGCCTGGCTTGATATCGCGGTGGATCACACCCATACGATGCGAATACTCGAGCGCATTCAACACTCCGACCATCACCTGTTCGGCGTCACGCTGGCTCAAAGCGCCGTTCACCCTGAGGATGTCACGCAGGGTCTGCCCCTTGACATACTCCATGACCAGATACGGCAGATGTTCGATTTGGCCGTTATCCCCAGATACGACCTCCTCTCCCGAATCGTAGATGTTCACGATGTTCGGGTTGTTCATCTGCGCCACGGAATGCGCCTCACGGCGGAAACGCTCAAGGAAGATGTTGTCGTTGGCGAAATCGGAGCGCATGATCTTGACCGCCACGGTACGCCCAAGACGTGTGTCATGGGCCACGTAGACTTCAGCCATGCCGCCACGACCAACCAGCTGCCCAAGCTGATAACGGCCACCAGCCAAAGAGGTGGGCATGTTGATACTCATCCCTATTCCTTCCAATCAGTGCTCACGGAGATATGGGGTTTGCTGGACACACGGCGGGGCATCCTTCCTCCTACGGAAACGACCACCGTATCGGTCAGTTGTGTCTGCTGGTCAAGCAGACGGCGTTCGATGCGCGACAACGTGCGGGATACCGTCAACGCGTCCTCGGGACGGTCGAGCGGATCCTTGGCCAGCATCGACATGACAAATTCACGCAGCTGCACATCAACGGAGTCGGGCAGCGGCGGAACCGGATTGTTCACATGTGCCGCGGCGATGTCCACCGGCGTGGCGCCCGTGAACGGACGATGCCCGCACAGGCCCTCGTAGGCGACCACGCCAAGCGAATAGATGTCGGATTGCGGCGTGGCCTGCTGACCCTGCGCCTGCTCCGGAGAGATGTACTGCGCGGTGCCGACCACCATGCCATCCTGGGTGATCTGCTCCTGATTGGTGGAATAGGATACACCGAAATCGGTGATCTTCACTTCCCCGGAATCGGAAACCATGATGTTGGCGGGCTTCACGTCACGATGAATCACGCCATGCGAATGCGCCACATACAAGCCGCGTGCAGTCTGGATGAGAATCGGCAGAAGCTTGGTCGGTTCGACCGGGCCGCCCTGCTTGTGGAACAGATCAGCCAGCGAGTCGCTCGGCACGTATTCCATAATGAGGAAACCAATGCCGTCATGCTCATAGTATTCGAACAACGCCGCGATGTTCGGATGCGCAAGATTGGCGGAATTATGGGCTTCCGCACGCAGACGGAGCAGTTTGGCCTCTTGGGAGGAACCTAGGTCCCCACGCAACGCCTTGATGGCCACCGGACGCCCGAGCTGAATATCGTAGCCCTTCCAAACCTCGCCCATGCCGCCTTGGGCCAGACGGGAATCCAGCCTGTAACGTCGGTGGATGAGCTGTCCTTCAATCAGTTTCATTCTGCCAGCGCCTCCTGCAGCATCGCTTTCATAATCGGGCCCGCGGTGAACGAACCGTAGAGGTCAACATTATGCACCACTACGGCCACAGCCACTTTCGGGTCGTCGGCCGGGGCGAATCCTATGACCCAGCCGTCTATGGACGTGTTTCCTTCTCCAATCTGCGCGGTGCCGGTCTTGGCAGCCACCCTAACACCGTCGATGGCCAGGTTCGGATTTTCCTTGGTCACCACGGATTCCATCATTCGAGTAAGTTTGGAAGCTGTATCGGAGCTGAACGCCTGAGACATCACCTTGGCTTTGGTCTGCGAGATAACCGAAAGATCGGAAGAGCGCACGCAATCGACCAACGTCGGCTGCATAAGCTCGCCTCCGTTGGCTATGGCAGCCGCCACAAGCGCGTTCTGCAACGGAGTCACCACCGTATCTCCCTGTCCGATCGACGCCAGGGCAAGCTTGTCTTCGGTGATATCCGACGGGAACCTCGAAGCGACGGAAACCCAAGCCGTTCCGGTGGAATCGGAACCGTCAACCGAAATCGAGCTGCCGAATCCAAGCTTTTCGGCCATGTCGGATATCTTGTCCTCGCCCAAGGCAACGCCAAGCTGGGCGAACGCGGTGTTCGACGAATACGCCATGGCGTCTTCCAACGTGATCTTGCCGTCCGTACCGTCGCCTTGGTAGACCGCATTCGTCAGCTGCGTATTCGTTCCCGGAAGCGTGTAACTCGAACCGGCGGGAATCTGCGTGTCGGTCTGATATTCGCCCGATTCCAGCGCGGCCGCGGCCACCACCGTCTTGAACGTGGATCCGGGCGGATACAGCTGCGAAGTGGCGCGGTTCAGCATCGGATTCGACTCATCCTGAGACAGCGTGGAATAATTCTCGTTCGCTTCGGCCGAGTTATGGCTGGCAAGCAGGTTCGGATCATAGCTGGGCGTGCTCGCCATGGCCAGAATGCGGCCCGTCTTGACTTCTATGGCCACGGCGGCGCCATCCATAGATCCCAAACCGTTGTAGGCCGCCTGCTGCACCTTCGGATCAATGGAGGTTTCGATGGTCGCGCCCTTGTTCTCCTTGCCTGTGAACAACGATTTGAAACGCTGCCAGAGCAACTGATCGGATTCGCCCGACAGCAGCGAACTACGGGACGCTTCAATGCCGCTCCAGCCGCGTTGGCTGATCGAGAAGAAGCCCGTGATCGGCGCATATAAGGCACCGTCGGAGTAGGAACGCTGGTAGGAGAACGCGTCGTTGGACAGGTCGGACTTCGCTATCACCGAACCATCCGATGCGAGAATCGAGCCGCGGGGAGCGCCGTATTCGTTGTATAGGGCACGCGTGTTACGCGGATCACTGTTCAGCTGGTTCGCACGGATGGCGGTGATTATGGTCGTGGACATGCCCAGCACCACAAAGAGGATCACAACGATGGTGAACAGTTGGCGAAGCGACTTGTTCATACTTCCTGATCACCTCCCGTTCGCATGGTGAATTGTCTTGTTTGCATGGCCGGCGGCACCGGCGGCATCTCCTGAGTCTTAAGAGAGGGAACCGCTGGCGGCTCGGGAACGAATTGCGATTCCGCAAGATTCGCAAGACTTGACAGATTCTCAGGCGCGGGAATCGCCTGCGTTTCCAGCAACTGAACCTGCGTCGGCTGAGACACGGCCTGAGGCTGCACGACCGGCGGCTGCATCGCCTGCGTCTCCTGCGAGGCGCTCTCTGCGGAAACGGTACGCGCGATCAACTCATTTTTGCGTTCGCGAGCCTTCAGCGCCTTCATGGCTTCGATTTGGAACGTATCGCTGTCGATTTCTGATTCCGGTTTGTTCGCGCAATTGGAAATCACCAGCAGAATCGCAGCCAACAGATAGTTCGCAATCAGCGACGATCCGCCGGCAGCCACATAAGGAAGGGTCAGACCCGTAAGCGGAATGACGAGCGTGACACCTCCGACCACGGTGAACACCTGGAAGGCCATGGTGAACACCAAGCCGGAAGCGAGAAGCTTGCCGAACCCATCCTTGATCTTCATCGCGGTAACCATTCCGGAAGCGATGATCAGCAAATACATCATGAGGATGGCCAGCAGGCCTGTAAGACCCAGCTCCTCCCCCAAAGCCGCATAGATATAGTCGGAATTGGCGATCGGAGTGAGCGACGGATATCCCTGACCAAGGCCCGTACCCATCAAACCGCCGGCAGCCAGTCCGAAAATACCGGTGACAAGCTGATACGAACCGCCATACTCCTTGTTGTACTGCTCCGAAGCGAACGGCTGCAGCCAGGCATCGACTCGCGCTCCCACATGGCTGAACAGGTTGGCCGCCGCAAACGCACCGATAGCGAACGCGAAAAAGCCGATGACTATCCAACTCGTACGTCCGGTCGCCACGTACAGCATGGACACGAACATGGCGAAGAACATCAACGACGTACCAAGATCATGCTGCATGACCAGAACGCCCATGGACACGATCCACACCACAATGATCGGACCCATGTCTTGAATACGCGGCAGCTGCAATCCCAGAAACTTCTTACCTCCGACCGCAAGCTGGTCACGATGGTCGAACAGGTAGGACGCGAAGAAGAACGCCAGGAACAGCTTGGCGAATTCGCTGGGCTGGAACTGGCCCAGTCCCGGAACCTTCACCCAAATACGCGCTCCGTACTGTTCGGAACCCAACACGGGCAGCATCGGCGAAAGCAGCAATATCAAGCCGATCACCATGCTGACGTATGAAAATCGCCGCAACAGACGATAATCCTTCATGAAAATCGTCAGCATATTCGACAAAATCAACGCAATGGACAGCCATATCAGCTGTCTGAACGCCACGGAAGTGTCCGTCGCCTGGTCGAGTCGGGCGATCATCATCACACCGATGCCCGTCAGCACCATCACGCAGCACAGAACCGTCTGGTTCGCATACGGCTGAAAACGCAGCAGCAGGGCCCACGTGCCAATGAACAGCACACCGATGAAAACCAGCATCCACAGGTAATTCTGCGGAAAACCGCCGGTCGTGCGCTCAAACATCTGGAAGAACGCCACGGCGCAAATCACTAACCCAAGCAATACCAGGGACAACTGCCTGAAGCGGGTCGCCATCATGATGCGTCACCGCCCGTCGCGTCGGATTTCGATGTCTTGCTACCCACATCCTGCGATTTGGAGTCCGTTCCGTTCGATGTCTTGCCTGATTCGCCGGAGCCGCTTTCCTCCGTCTGTTTGTCAAGCTGCTTCTTGATCACATCGGTATGGCTTTCCGCTTCGTCATACGAGTCGAAGGGAATTCCCTGAATAAGCTGCTCCCGCCAGCTTTCCGGCAGATCGGCCGTCTTCATGTTCGTGCTGGAGACGGCGTGCGAAAGCTGGAAGCCGAACAGGCTGGTCGGAACGCCTTGGAAAATCGACACCTTGCCTTCGTCATCACCAATATAGTATTTGGTTTGCGTCCAGCGATACGTCAATCCCGCGCCCACGATCATGACAAGCAGCACCGCCACGGTGACGATTATGCCGATCGCGCGATTGCGCAACTTACGTGTATGTCTCGTCTTGCGCTGTTCGATATGCTCGTTGCGGATGGCGATGGCCACTTCCGGATCATTCGGATCGGCGGAAATACGTCCGTCATTTTTCTGGATGACCGGTATTTCACCGGTATCGGGATTGATGAGATCGCCGTTTTCCTCACGCACGATGGACGGTTGCGCCACGCGCTGTTCCGGCTCCGATTCCGACTCGTCTTGATCCTTTCCGGTGCGTAAGGCCGCGGCACGGGCAGCCGGGGAATCCTTGCCATCGCGCAACGCGGGAGCCGAAGCGACAGGCTCGTTGATGAGATCGGCTATCGTTTCCAGACTTGCGGCGGCGGCACCACCCACCAATGGAGTCTGGTGCGGCAGATCGAACGCGTCGGCGTCAAGCGCAAGCGTCGCGTCGGCGATCACGGCCGTCACGTTATCGGTGCTGCCGGCACGAAGCGCCATCGAGACCAACGTCTGCGCGCACTCCTCCTGATCGGAGTAGGTCGACAGTATCTCTTCGAGGGTGGAATCCTCCAGAACGCCGCACAGTCCATCGGAGCACAGCAGCCAGCGATCGGCCGGATGGGCCTTGCGCACGGCGATGTCCGGGCGTGAATCGATATCGAAATCGCCAAGCACACGCATGACCACATTGCGCTGCGGATGATTGCGGGCCTCGGTCTCGCTGATGCGTCCGGTATCGATCAGATGCTGCACATAACTGTGGTCCGAAGTCATACGGATCAGATGGCCGTCATGAAACAGGTAGGCGCGGGAATCGCCGATGTGCGCCAAAACCCAATATCCGGCCACCAAGGCCACGGAAGTCACTGTCGTTCCCATGCCTGCGAGACGACGTTCCCTCTTAGCCTTGCCCACAATCGCATCGTGAGCCGCCATCACGGAAGCTTCCATCATGGCGGAAACCGCCTGAACGTCACCCTGGATGTCGTCTTGTTCGACATGCGCGAGCGAACGGATGGCGATGGTCGAAGCGGTATCGCCACCCGCATGTCCGCCCATACCGTCGCAAACGGCAATCAGGTGTTCTCCTGCGAAGGCGGAATCCTGATTGTTGGAACGCACGGTACCTACATCGGAAACGATGGTGGAATACATAAACAAAGGCTGTGAAGCGGCAGAAGTCGGCAAAAAACTCACCTCAATTCAAAGGTGGTCGCGCCAATGCGCACGGGAACTCGGGATCTGAGGATCATGGGGGCGTTCAGACGCTGATGGTTTACAACAGTTCCGTTGGTGGAACCCAAATCCTCAATGGCCCATTGGCCTGTGGCCGGATCGGTATAGACGCGCGCATGGTGGGAGGAGACGAACTCGTCATCCAACACCATGGTGTTCGACGCCGATCGGCCAAGCGTGATGGTTCCGCCGGTCAAAGGGACCGAACTTCCGGCAAGAGGACCATCGATGACGACCAAAAGGGTCGGCTTGGAACCATCGGAACTATACGAGGCGCCGTTCGCTGGAGATGAGACGGCTACGGGCGCAGGCAACTCCACGGCCTTGCGCGCGCGACGCTCCTTACGGCGATGGGCCCGCGATCTACGGGGGCTGAACGTCTCCACATCTCTATACAGCGAACACACCGTACAGGCCACAAAAATCCACAGCAGGGCCAGAAAGCCATACTTGAGGATCGCAAAAGTAAGTTCAGTAAGCATAAAGGCAACTCCCTGCAGTGGGGTTGATTACTCCTGATCCCGCGAAGATGCCCAATACAGGATTCGGGTACGTCCGAGGGTAATCGTGTTGCCGTCGAGTAGCGTTGCCGCCTCAACATGGTGCCCTTCGACATACATGCCGTTGGTGGATCCCAAATCGCGCGCGATGACGTTGCCACCCTCATTGATGTCGATTTCCATGTGACGGCGGGAGATGCCCGGGTCGTCGATCACGATGTCGCAGTCGGAACCGCGTCCGATGACGGTCTTGCTTTCGGTGAGCAGGTACTGGTGGTCGCCGATCTCCAGCATCGGGCAATCCTCGGTCTGCGCATCGG
>CAVEVJ010000181.1:0-2024 GCA_963619075.1 Acidaminococcaceae bacterium | reverse complement strand
GCCTGCGCCTGATTGCGACGGGTGCCGTCAACCGCAACGCCGCTTTGCCTTGCCAGCGTGGCGACGGACCGCCATCCCGCGGCATGCGTCGACGTGCGTCGCCGTGTCTGCGAGCTCGTGCCAGGATGATGGCTTTGATGCCGAGCAGCAGCAGGCAGATGATGAACGGCACCCAGATCGGGCTTGCGTAAATGATTGCCGTTTTGACGACGCGTCCGAAACGCTGTTCGAATACGTCGTCGGGAATCTCATCCGCCGTGCTGCCTCCGATGGCAGAACCGCCCCTGGGCTGGTTGTCGTCGCGAAGCGGATCGGTAAGCGGCAGGGGAGGCTGGCGTACCAGTGTCTGCGGATTCGGCGGGGCGAGATTCTGATCGTCGTCGGGAATCTTCGTTTCTTTCGGCGTGGGGTGGAAGGATACCCAGCCATAGCCGTCGAGTTCGATCTCCACCCATGCGGCCACGTCATTGCCGGTGAATTCGACGATGGTCGTCTCCGCAAACGCTTCGGTACGTTCCTTGCTGGTGGACCCTTCCTCGTTTTTCGGCAGGAATCCAAGTACCACGCGGCTGGGCAGTCCGAGGCTGCGGGCCATCAACGCCATGGCGGAGGCGTACTGTTCGCTGTCTCCCACCATGGCGGTACCGGTGAGCAATTGGTTGAGACGATAATTGCCATGCCCCGGAGAAGAAGGATAACTTCCTGCCAGACCATGTGAGAACCATCCGGATTCCTTGAGTGTGTTCGCCAACGCGAGCGCCGCGGCACCTCCCGTGGCTTCCCCTCCAGCCATCGCGGTGGCGAGTTTTTCCACGCTTTCGGGAACGTCTCGCGTCTGTGGCTGGCTTGTGGAGGCCGCTTCCGCCTTGCGTATCTGCTCCTCGGTCGGTATTGCGGGCATGATGCCGGTTTCCGTATAGGTCAGTCCCGCATTCGTCGTGGATGCATGGATGGCCGACTGCGTGGCGGTGTTGTAGTAGAACGAATCGGCGTCATCCGTATGGTTGAATCGCACGCTTGTGGCATGACCGGCCATCGGCAGCCAGTAATCGTGCAATCCTTCATGAATCGTGAACGTGGCTTCGAATTCCTCACCTTCGGTGTCATCAACGATTGTGGCGCCGACGCGGCGGTAATTCGACGAATCGGAGGATGCGGTGGCCCTTGAAACGGATATGGAAGAGGAAGGATTCGTGGCACAGCCTGCAACATTCCACACATTGCCGTCGAAACAGTCCATTACGGCCAGACGGACCGCGGAACCTGCTGGCAGGCCGGTGACGGTCAACAGCGTGTTGTCTTTATGATCCTTGATATAGGAACGCATGCCGCTGAGTGGGCTCGCGTAGTCGTGCGAGATGGACGGCGGATCGTAATGGTCGCGCAGTATGGTCCTGTTCTGCCTGATGGTCAGACATGCACCGATCGCCAACGATGCCGACAGCGCCATGATGATCGCGCAACTCAGCCATCGTTCCGATTCCAGCGAATTCCGACGGACGCTTATCCACACCACCAGCGTGATGGCCGTGAATGTGCCGAATATGGGACGATGATAGCCATCGGCGGTGCCGAGCAGCGCGCAGACCGCGATGCTGACCATTGCCGGAATGATGGCGATCGTGGCGAACCGGCCGTTTTGCGAGACCGCGAACATGCCGGTCAACAGCGCGGACCACAGGCAGATCGTCCATACGGCAAGCAGACTGCCGTTGGCGGTACCGACCGGAGGAGTGACTGATATCACGTATTTGAACGAGCCGAGCATGCCGGTACAGCCCCGCGTCAACGTGCGCAAGGTAGGTATGACGTGCGTGATGGTGGTTTCGTTCAACAGGAGAACGGGGCCTACCACGAGTTGCGCCAATGCCATGAACAGCATCTGCCACCGGAATCGCAAAGGTTTTATGGTGCTGGACAATGCCACAAGGCAGCCGATGATGGTGGCGGGGATGGCTGCTGCGGACCAGGCGGCGGGAGACCCGTATACGTCGATGAGATTGCTGGCTGCGGCAAGCGTAAGC
>CAVEVJ010000180.1:0-3001 GCA_963619075.1 Acidaminococcaceae bacterium | reverse complement strand
GTGTTGGGCACGAAGCCCGCGGCTGAGAGCAGGAGTATGCCCACCGAGCCGCCTACGGTGTTGCCGACTTTGGTGGCGAACGACACGCAGGAGTATATGGTGCCGTCCACCCTTTGCGAGGTGCGCACCTGTACGTCGTCGATGATCTCCGCCACGATCGGCCCGCTGCAGAAGCTGACCCAGTTGCCCGCGCCGAGGAGGAACGTTCCCGCGAAGACGAATCCGACGTGCTGTCGGCCCATGAGGAACATCAGCAGGCAACCCGACGCGCAGATAACGCAGGAGACGGACATCAGGGTTTTAAGGTTCACGAATCGTGTCAGCCAGGGTACGAACAGCAACGGCAGGAGCATGGAGAGGGACAGCAGTGTGGACAACGGCGCCACGAGCGCGGGGTCGTTCAGCACGTACAGGTAGTAGTACAGCATGATGCCCAGTCTGCCGAAGATGCCCGTCAGGAAGAAGGTCATGGCGATGATGAGCGTCATCGTGTTGCGGTCTTTCAGCACGATGAGCAGACCGGTGTGGGCCTTGACCTGTTTTTGCGATCGCGGAACGCCGATCTTCTCTTCGGTGCCCCGGAACGCTATGAGCAGCGAGACCAGGCATACCGCCGAATATAGGGCCGCGACGATCACGTAGCTTCGCGAGTTCCCCGAGGTGCCGCCGCTGAGCTGCATCAGCAGCGGCATGGTGACGGCGTTGATGATCACGCCCGCCACGCTGCCGCCGATGTTGCGGTGCACGTTCATCGAGACCCGATCCTCTTTTTCGTATGAGGCCACGTTCGGCAATGAGCCGACGCAGATGGACGTCATCGAGTATGCCGCCCCGCACAGCATGTAGGAGGCCAGGCTGAATACGATCTGCCATGTGCGGGGCAGTCCCGCGTTCACGAACGTCAGAACGTTGAACAATGCCAGCATCGGGGCCATGAACAGCAGCCAGGGGCGGAAACGTCCCCATCTCGTGCGGGTACGTTCGGCGATCATGCCCATGAGCGGGTCGTCGAACGCGTCGAAGCAGCGTGCGACCAGCATGATCATGCTGATGACGGCCGGCGTGAAGCCCACGATGTCCGTGTAGAACACGGTCAGATACGATCCGACGAAGGTCCACGAGAACTGCGTGCCGAATTCAGCCGCGCCATATGATATTTTGCAACGCAATGACATCATTTCGATTAGTCACCTCACATCGTCGTGAAGAACAATCAGAGAAACCGGAGGATGCGCGGCGCGGGACTTCACCCGCCGCGCCGCGCTCATGCGATCATTCTATCGGCTACTTGGCGTTGTTCGCCGCTTCGGCGTCCTTGATGGCGTTGGCCTCCTGGATTTCGGCGACGCGCTTGTTGGACAGGGTGTACGGGATCAGGGCCAGCATGCCCAGCAGGAACATGGCCGCCGGGAAGACGTTCACCGCGAGGTTGATGTTGCCGCGCACCGCGTCGGTGATTTCGACGCCCTGCGAGTATCCGGCCACGCCGATGAGCAGGATGCCGAGGGAACCGCCGATGGCGAGTCCGACCTTCACGGAAAGGGTCACCGCGCCGACGGTGGTCGCCGGAGTGCGCTGTCCGTTGCGGTAGTATCCGTATTCGATGCAGTCGGACGTGGCACTGTAGGTGATCAGCGCGTTCATCATGAAGAAGCCGAGGAAGAACGTGCCGACGAACACCACCGGAATGTTGTCGAATCCCGCCACGTACATGACGAGCACGGATGCCGCCTGGCCGATGTTGGCGATGAAGAATCCATTGCGCTTGCCCACCTTGGACACGATGGCCGGCACGATGAACGGCGGAATGAGCTGCGCGAACTGGAAGACCATCATGATGCCCGCGATCAGGTCGGGACGTCCCAGCGTGTAGTTGTAGTAGTACATCTGGGTTCCCAGACGGGCGAAGGTTCCGGTCAGCGTCAGGATGTTGTAGATCATCAGGCACAGCAGCATCGGATTGCGCACGGCCGACGTGAGGGACTGCAGGAACGACGCCTGCGGGCCCGATGTGGAGGTGACCACGGTTTCCTTGCAGGTGGCGAACGACAGCAGGATGACCGGAATGGAAAGCGCCGTGAAGATCAGGCAGGTGGTCCAATAACCCTTGGCTCCGTTACCGAAGAACAGGATGAGCGGCATGGTCACGCCCGCGAGCGCCAGGTTGGCGATGTTCGCGCCGGTGGAGCGCCAGGAGTTGAGTACGACGCGTTCCTGGGCGTCGATGGTGATGGTGTTCACCAGGGCGCTTTTGGCGGTGTCGACGAAGGAGAATGCGATTACCAGGCCGATGTAGGTGACGTACGCGTAGATGGTGTCGCCTGTGGTTCCCAGGTTGAATGAGGAGAAGGTGAGGATGGAGAAGATCGCCAGGAACGGTAGTCCCCAGAGCAGCCATGGGCGGCATTTGCCCCATCGGCTTGAGGTTTTGTCGATGATGCCGCCGGTGATTGGCGCGGCGACCGCTTCGATGATGCGTACGACGAGCATCAGTGCGCTGACGATCATCGGTGAGAGGCCGACGCAGTCGGTGTAGAAGATGGCCAGGTAGGAGCTGATCATGTAGAAGCTGAGTGTGGTGCCGATTTCCGCTGCGGCGTAGCCGAATCTTACGGTGTATTTGGCTTTGCTTCTTGTGGATGGCGGCCGTGTTGTCGAAGTCATGGGATGGTCCTTCCGTTGTTTTTGCGTTGCCGGTTTCGGTGGGGTGTCGTTTAGTATTTGAAGAGTTCCAGCATGCGGATTTCCGGCATCGGTCCGAATCCGAAGTTCATTTTCTCGTCGCCGTTCAGGGTGCGGTTTTTGGTCCATGTTCCGTCGATGAAGCTTCCTTCCTCGTAGGAGACGACGTCCACTTGCTTGCGTTCTCCGGGCTTGGGCATGAAGGTGAGCGTGCTCATCATGCCGATGAGCAGGAACCGGTTGTTGTCGAGTTCGATGATGGCGCCGGATGCGAGTGGCTGTGCCGTGCCTTTCGGCGAGAAGGCGACCTGTACGTCGT
>CAVEVJ010000179.1:0-2540 GCA_963619075.1 Acidaminococcaceae bacterium | reverse complement strand
AAACAAAAAGTGAGCGGCATGCGCTCCACCATCAGCGGTCTCAACGAACAGCTGGCCAGCATCCCCCAGAAAACGCAATCCGCGCGCAACACCATCAATGAGGTAAAGCTCGCCGCAGCCGCGGCAGGAAGCGGACTGTCCAGCACATCGCAAGCCATTACCGACGCGCAGAACACGCTGAACACCTTCTCCGCCAATGCCAACAGCGCAATCGAAACCGGTTCCGGACTCGCCTCGCAAGCAGCCAGCCAGTCCACCGCAAGCATCAACAAAGTCTCGTCCGCCGTATCTCAGGCGAGCGGAACCGCAAGCCAGGCCGTAAGCGAAATGCAATCCGTGACCGACTCCAACGCGAAGCTCATCGAACAGCTCAAATCGGTCAGCGACGACGCAGCATACCAGCAGGCAATCAAGAAGCTGGAAGAAACCAACAACACCGCCGCAAACACGTTGGGCGATCTCAAAACCCTCAGCGATAACACCACGGCCACCTCCGAAAGCGTGTCCAAACTCTCCACGGACTTCAACACCGGCACGCAGGATCTGCTGAAGAACGTAGACACCGCGCGCAACACCATCAATACGGGTGCGATACCGCAGCTCAACTCCGGCCTCAGCTCGCTGGCAGCCACCGCGGGCACGCTGTCAGGCACCGTGACCAACCAGAACATGATCGTCAGCCAGACGACATCCGTCCTCGACCAGCTCGACCAGGTTGCCTCCGACACACGGACCGCGCTGTCAAGCACTGACGCGCAGCTTGCGAAGGTGGAAACCAAGCTCACTACCATCAGCACTGATCTGAAGGCGCTGGGCACCGCCGACCTGCTGCAGAGCGTGACCGGAATCAGCGATCTCGACACCGAGAAGATTGCCTCGTTCATGCAATCACCCACGGTGTTGGAAACCGAAAACGTATATCCGCTCAACTCGTACGGTTCGGGCATGGCCCCACTGCTCACTAATCTGGCACTGTGGGTGGGAGCGTTCGCTTTCGTAGTGATTTTCAAGGTTGAAGTGGATGACGAAGGACTTGAGGACCTTGAACTCACCGCAAGGGAAAAGTATTTCGCCCGATACCTGCTGCTCAGCGTGATGGGAGCCATACAAGGCGTGCTCTGCACCGTCGGAGACCTCATGCTCGGCGTGCAGACTGAAAACGCCTTCCTGTTCTGCCTCACCGGTGTGATCACATCGTTGGTGTACCTCAGCATCACGTACGCATTGTCCACCACATTCATGCACGTGGGCAAGGGTCTGTGCATCGCGCTCGTGATCGTGCAGATTCCAGGCGCATCAGGCCTCTACCCCATTGAAATGATGACGTCGTTCTTCCGATTAGTCTACCCGCTCGTGCCGTTCAGCTACTCGATCGACGCGTTCCGTGAGACCATCGCCGGATTCTACGATGGGGACTGGCTCAAGTCGATCGGAGCGCTACTGCTGTTCGCGGCCGCGGCCTTCTTCATCGGACTGGTGATTCGACCGCTCCTCACCAACCTCAACAAGCTGTTCTCACGGCAGATCGAGGAAAGCGACATGATCATAGGTGAGGAAGTGCAGCTGAAGGAACGCGGGTACAGCGTTTCCCAGGCCATTCAGGTGCTGGCCGATCAGGACGGATACCGCGAAATCATCGAAGAGAAGGCGCGCAGGTTCGCCGAACTGTATCCGAAGCTCAAGCGCGGCGCGCTCATCGCCGGGTTCGTCGTGCCGATCATACTCGTGCTCGTGTTCTCGATGACCGCAGGAGAAAAGGTGGTGGTGCTCGCCACCTGGATGCTGTGGATTCTGTTCATCATCGGCTTCCTGGTGATCATCGAATACATTCGTTACAGCCTGGAACGCCAAGTGGAACTCGGCAGCCTGAGCGACGACGCGATCCAAAGCCTGATCATGGAACGTCAGGCCAAGCACATGCGCCGTAAAAAGCGCGCACGGCTCGCCAAGAAGGAGAGACTGCGGCACAAGGCCCACCCCCACCACGAAAGGCCTACTGACGCAGACGGGACCGAATCGCACGGCTCCGCACTCAACGTGACTGGAGCGCAGTGGGGCGAGAACGACGGAATCGCCATGCTCGCAAGGAACATGGGTGCCGGCGAGAGCCTCACCAACAGCGAGACCCCGCCAACGGTGGAACAGCCGATAAGCCGACCGATAATCCGACCGGTAATCCGACCAACGCAGGGAACGTCGGCGAAACAGCCGAAACCACTGAAGAAACCGCCACAGAGACCAACGCGGATAACGTCAAAACGGGCGAAATTCCCGTCGTAGCCGACTTAACCGCCGATGGAAACGAAACCGGCGAAACCAACAACATCTATGGAACCGATGAAAGGAGCAACGCATGAGGAACATCTGGAAACTGTTCGTAGGCGATGTCCGCCGTCTCACCAGCAATGTCGTCTCTGTAATCATCGTGATCGGACTGATCGTGATCCCCGGCCTGTTCACCTGGTTCAACGTGGCGGCCAGCTGGGACCCGTTCTCCAACACCGGAAACCTCAAATTCGCCGTGGCGAACAACGACGAGG
>CAVEVJ010000178.1:0-2729 GCA_963619075.1 Acidaminococcaceae bacterium | reverse complement strand
CGCATTCTCCTTTCACTTCGAAACCGCCATATTCACCGTCCGCAATCCAACGCCTCCGTTCGGCGATCGCCGGCATTGCGTGGACAGTCGTCCATTGATGACCACGATAACGGCCGCATGAAGCCCGGAACCACACACAAACCAACAACGGACAATCACTGGACACTTTCAACACAATGTCTCAATCATGGGCTGCCGTCCATGCATAGCTTTGAAACAACGACGAGCACGCATCAATACCACATACGCGAATCAGTTTGAAAGGACCCAAATCATGACCAACCAAGTCGCCACCCCGACCGCACATCTTGCCCAACCGATCGACCTTCCCTGCGGCGTACGAATCAAAAACCGTTTCTTCAAATCCGCCATGAACGAAGCCATGGCAACACGCGGGCATGCCCCGACTGAACGATTCGCCACTTTGTATCGCCGTTGGGCCGAGGGAGGAGCCGGCGTGCTGATGACCGGCAATGTGATGGTGGACCGTACACAACTTGGCGAACCCGGCAACGTAGCTTTGGAAGACGGCCGTGATCTCTCTGTTTTCCGTTCTTGGGCCGAAGCAGCCACCGTCAATGGCACGCATTGCTGGATGCAGCTCAACCACCCTGGACGTCAGTCCCCCGCTACCATCAATCCGCATCCTTGGGCTCCCAGCGCAGGCAAGCTCGAAGGTGAGTACGGCAAATTCTTCGCCGAGCCGCGCGAACTGGACCGAGAACAGATCCACGATATCGAGCACCGTTTCGCACGCGCCGCCCGTCTGGCCAAACAGGCTGGATTCACCGGCGTGCAACTGCATGGCGCGCACGGCTACCTGATCAACCAGTTCCTCTCCCCGCTCGACAACCACCGCACCGATGAATACGGCGGCAGCCTCGACAACCGCATGCGGTTCCTCATCGAAACATACCAAGCCGTGCGCGAGGCCGTAGGACCTGATTTCCCCGTGGCGGTCAAGCTCAACTCGTCGGACGGCCAACCGGGCGGATTTTCCGAAGACGAATCCTTGCAGGTCATCCAACATCTTGCCGATTTCGGTCTTGACCTGATTGAAATTTCCGGCGGAACGCTCGAAAAGCCAACCTTCGCCACCACCACCGGCGACAAGGAAGACAGAGCCCGAGGCGTGTACTTCTCCGACTTCGCCACCCGAGTCAAGCAACTCGACCTGCACGGCACCGTTGTCTGCCTGACCGGCGGTTTCCGCACACCCGCAGACATGGAGGACGCGATCGAACAGGGCATGACCGACATGATCGGCATCGCCCGCCCCCTAGTGTTGCGGCCCGATATGCCGCAACGCATCCTTGATGGCGACATTGCTCCAAAGAACCGTTTCAAGCTTCCGTGGATCACCACTGGCGTCAAACGACTTGACAAGGCATTCAACGGCGTGCTTGTGATCAGCTGGTTCGAATTGCAGATGAACCGCATCGGCACCGGCAAGGCCCCAAACCCGAAGATCGGCGGCATGCGCGCCCTGCTGTTTGCGCTCACCCAGCATGGGCCAGCCGCACTCACACCACGCCAGCGCAAGAACCGTAACTAGGCCTCTTCACTGTTGCGACATGACGACGCCGTATGGGATAATGGCCAGCGGTACTTTTTGCGCGGCCCGGACGCCGAATGACACAACACGCCCGGACGAAAACACGTCCGCAACGTCCCCGCAAACGTTGTGTCACCACATTTGCGTCATTCGGTTCACAAGGCCCGCAAAACGTTGAATTTCAACGATTCGAAGGATGGAACACAACATTGGCAGAATTCATTTATCAGATGATCAAGGCCCGCAAGGCTTACGGCGACCGAGTGATTCTCGATGACGTGACCCTGAGCTTCCTGCCGGGCGCCAAGATCGGCGTCGTCGGCCCGAACGGCATGGGTAAGTCCACGCTGCTCAAGATCATGGCCGGCATCGATTCCGTTTCCAACGGCGACGCATACCTGACTCCGGGATTCACCGTCGGCATTCTGCAGCAGGAACCCCCGCTGGACGACACCAAGACCGTCGGCGAGAACATCAAGATGGCCTTCGGCGAAATCGCCGAAAAGGTTGCCCGCTTCAACGAGATCGGCGAGGAAATGGCCAATCCGGATGCGGACTTCGACTCCCTGATGGAAGAGATGGGCAAGCTGCAGAACGATATCGACGCAGCCAACGGTTGGGATCTCGATTCCCAGCTCGAGCAGGCCATGGACGCACTGCAGTGCCCGGATCCGGATACTCCGGTGAACGTGTGCTCCGGTGGCGAACGCCGTCGTGTGGCATTGTGCAAGCTGCTGCTTGAGGCTCCCGATCTGCTGCTGCTCGACGAGCCCACCAACCACCTCGACGCCGAATCGATCCTGTGGCTGGAGCAGTTCCTGCACCAGTACAAGGGCGCGGTCATCGCCGTCACCCACGATCGTTACTTCATGGACAATGTGGCCGAGTGGATCTGCGAGGTCGACCGCGGCCACCTGTACCCATACAAGGGCAACTACACCACCTACTTGGAGACCAAGGCCAAGCGTATGGAGATCCAGGGCGCCAAGGACGCCAAGCTCGCCAAGCGTCTGAAGAACGAGCTCGACTGGGTGCGTTCCTCGCCGAAGGCACGTCAGGCCAAGAACAAGGCGCGTCTGGAACGCTACGACCAGATGGAGCAGGAGGCACGCAGCAACAAGAAGCTCGACTTCTCCGAAATCCAGATTCCGGCCGGCCCGCGTCTGGGCTCCAC
>CAVEVJ010000177.1:0-2371 GCA_963619075.1 Acidaminococcaceae bacterium | reverse complement strand
ACGAGGACTCGTCCTGCGAGCAGATCGCGCAGTTCGGCCGCGATGCCTTCGAACTCCGGGGCGTGAACCAGTTCGGCCGCGCTGATGTGGTGTATCCATTGCGCGCCGATATCGCGGTGTACACGGATCAACGTCTCATGTTCGTCTTCGAGCGTGCCGTCGGGCGCGACATGGACCAGTCCTATTTCGATGGCCCGGTCGCCGCGTGCCGGGCTCAATCCGGTGGTTTCGAAGTCGACGACCGCGTATCCTTTGGAGTTCATCACATTTGCCAGTATATGCGTTACTGGTTGTTCGACGTGTTCGTCGCGTCTTGTTTCTGCAGGCGCTGTTTGATGAGGTACACGGCATAGCAGAGCGCGATGAACGGAATCATGTAGAACAGGGCGCGCCTCTGGGACGGGTCGAACGCCACAAGCACGCATGACAAAGTGCTGGTGACAAGCGCCGCCCATGGCACGAACGGATATCCAGGGGTACGGTATTTCAATTCATCCACGGTGTGGCCGGAAGCGATCCACTGTTTTCTGAAGCGTATCTGGCATACGGCGATGGATATCCACACGATGATGCCGGACAGTCCCGAGATTGATACCAACACCAGATATACCGAGGATGCGGCGGTCACGCTGGAAAGCAACGCCAGCAGTCCACCGGCCATGCTCAGGCAGAGCGCGCGCATCGGCACGCCCCGCTTGTTGGTTGCGGCTATCTTACGGTTGATCACGTTCTCCTTGGCCAGAGACCACATCATGCGCGTTGCCGCGTACAGTCCGGAATTGGCCGTGGACAGCACGGCCATGAGGACCACGAAATTCATCACGTCACCTGCGAAGGGCAGGCCGATGGAATGGAGCACCAGCACGAACGGGCTCTCCCCCACGCCGGCGTCCTGCCATGGAATCAACGCGGCCATGACCACGATGGATCCTATGAAGAACAGGACAAGTCTGAATAGTGTGGTGCGGATCGCCTTGGGAATTGCCTTTTCCGGATTTTTGGCTTCGCCGGAGGTCACGGCGACCACTTCGGTTCCCGAGAATGCGAAATTCACGGTCAGCATCATGGTGAACACCGGCATGAAACCGTTGGGGAATAATCCGTCTTTCGTGAAATTCTCGAACAATGGTGCATGGTCGTATCCGGAAATCGGCAATATGCCGAATATGGCCAGACATCCCACGCAGATGAACAGCACGATGGCCGCCACTTTGACGAAGGAGAACCAGAATTCCGTTTCCGCGAAAAACCTTGCGGACAGTGCGTTGGATATGAAGATCACAACAATGAACAGCACGCTCCATATCCAAACGGGCACTTGCGGAAACCATCTTTTCATAAGCAGGCCCGCTGCGGTGAATTCCGAACCCAATGCGACCGTCCAGTTCAACCAGTACAGAATCGCCACCGTGAAACCGGTCGCCGGGCCTATGAACCGGGTCGCGTAGACGTGAAACGAGCCGGATTCCGGTATGGCCACGCAAAGCTCGCCGAGGGTCAGGGTGACGAGGTATACGATCACCGCGCCGATGGCGTAGGCTATGACCGCTCCGAGCGGGCCCGCCTGGTTGATGATGTATCCGGAGCTGAGGAACAGTCCCGTGCCGATCACGCCACCCAGTGAGATCATTCTCAAATGGCGTGTGCTCATCTTGCGTTCCAGCTCGGTATGGATCACTTTCGTCGGCTTGTTTTCCGGAATGTCACTCATCGGTTTCCTTTGATGGCGGTCTTTTATGCCGTTACATGAAGACAGCAGTGGGGGCCGAAACCCTTTTTTCAGGTTTCAGCCCCCACTGCTGTTGTCACGTCCGATCGTGTTCAATCGGAACGTTCACGAATCAGTTCTCGTCAGCTGCGAGTTCGTCGGCGACTGCTGCGGCTGCGGAAGCTGCCTCGATGCTGCTGGCTTCCTCATCTTCAGCTTCTTCGCCAAGGAAGGCGCTCAGGTCCAGGGTTTCGCCCTCGGACTTGAAGGTGACGGCACGCATGCCGGCGAGCAGGCCCTTGGAACGACCGACTTCCTGCACTGCGGAGCCGAGCTGGCCGTTGCGCATGATGGCCTGGATGAAAGCGTTCGGATCCATGCCGTACTGCTGGGCGATGGAAGCGAGGAAGTTGAACACGTCGGCCTGGGAGACCTGCACGTCCATCTTCTCGGCGAGAACGTCGAGCACCATCTGGTCGCGAATTTCCTTCTCGACGATGGCCTCAGCCTCGTCCTTCTGCTCCTGGGTGGCTGCGGACGGGTCAGCGGTCACGTTCTTGAGCTGCTGCTCGACCATATCGGCCTTGACGCCCTTCGGCACCGGAATCTCCTGGCCCTCTTCGAGCTTGGCGATGAAGGCATCGCGGGCGGCGGTGGCCTGAC
>CAVEVJ010000176.1:0-4079 GCA_963619075.1 Acidaminococcaceae bacterium | reverse complement strand
GTCTACGACCTCGCACGCGAACAGGGATACACGCGCGACGATCTGACGCATCGCATCATCCGCATGCTTACGCTCGGCGGAGCCGAGGAGATGGGCATGCATGTGGGAGCCGGCCGTATCGGCCAGATCAACGCCGGCGCCACAGCCGATCTGGCGTTCTTCGACGTTCCCGTCGGCACCGATTCGCCTCAGGCGATTGAACGGACCCTTGAGGATTTCGTCCGTCATGGGGCCGGCACCAACCGTGCCACCATCATTTCCGGCAACATCGTCTACAACGACGGAGCATTCGACCTCAACTGACGGCACGGAAGACACAGACAATACGGAAAAACGACAACCAGCGTGGTCTGCGGTGTTACGACCGCAGACCACGCGGAACAACAAACGAAAGGAATATCATGAGCGTTCCACTTGACCAGATGAGCGACTATGCCCGCGGCATAGTGGCCGACCTGGGTCTCGAGGCCCATCCGGAAGGCGGATGGTACGTGCGCGACTGGCAGTCACCGCAGGTGGACGGGGCTTCGGACCGTCCTCTTTCCTCGCTGATCTACTTCCTCTTGCCGGAGGGAGACATGAGCGCCTGGCATAAGGTGGACGCCGATGAGATCTGGCTATGGCATGGCCCCGCGCAGGTCACCCTGCAATTGGGAGGCTCCGGCGATTCGCCTGCCGGAGATGACGAGGTGGAGTCCATTACATTGGGTGCCGCACTCGTTCCCGGCAGCGCCCAGGGCGCTCCCGTCGGCCATGCGGTGGTACCTGCCGGGGTTTGGCAGCGCACCGTCCCTGGCAAGGGCGACGCGCTCGTCTCCTGCGTGGTCAGTCCGGGTTTCGTATTCGAAGGATTCACGCTCGAATAACGGGCTTTGCTTATTCGATAATGCGTTATCGAATAAAGCGATATCGCATGCGTCATTTTGGAAACATCGATAGGTTATAGTGGCGCACGTTCGTCGTGGAAGAATTGCGTTTCATACGCGATATGAAGATAAGGGTAAAGAAAAAATGGCTTTTTCGAGCAGAAAATTTATACGTACCGCAGCTGCGTTGGCGTCCATCGCCGCGCTGGCGCTGTCCTCCGCCTGTGGTTCCGGTTCCGAGGCCGAATCGTCCAGCTCCGACAGCTCCGACATCACGCAGCAGACCGTCACTCCCGGCAAGCTGACCATCGCCACCGGCGACCCCGCGTACGAACCGTGGGTCATGAACGACGATCCGGAATCCGGTGAAGGCTATGAGGCCGCCGTGGCCTATGCCGTCGCCGAAAAGATGGGCTTCGACAAGTCCGACGTGGTGTGGACCCGCACCACGTTCGACACCGCCATCGCACCGGGTGCCAAGGACTGGGATATGAACATCCAGCAGTTCGGCATCACCGACGAACGCAAGAAGGCCGTTGACTTCTCTTCCAGCTATTACAACGATTCCCAGGCCGTCATCGTCAAGAAGGACGGCAAATACGCCAAGGCCACGAGCCTGAGCGACCTGAAGGATGCCGTCATCGGCGCGATGGTGGGCACCGAGGGCTACAAGTACGCCAAGACCATCAAGGACGACGTGCAGACCTTCAATGACGACGCCGCCGTGGCCCAGGCTTTCGATGCCGGACAGATCGACGCGCTGGTGACCAGCACCGTCGAGTGCGTGTACATGGTCCAGGCCGAACAGGTCACGGATGCCATCGTGCTCGGCCGTATCGCCGGTTCCACCGATCCGAACGGCATGGGCATCGTGCTGCCGAAGGATTCCAAGCTCACTTCCGCCGCTTCCAAGGCCGTGGAGGAATTGGAGGCCGACGGCACCCTCAAGACCCTGCAGGACAAGTGGCTGGCCGAATACACCACCGACCTGGCGGAACTCGAGTAATCCACCAATACGATCCAAGGAATTCAATCCATGAGCATTTCGGATAACCGTCCGGACAACCTCGCTGGCCCACAGGTCAGCGAGGTTGAGCTTTCCCGGCGCGCATACCGCAAACAGCAGCAGCTGAAGTCTGTGGTGACCAGCCTTGTCAGCACCATCGTCCTGGCCGTCATCGTCGTAACAGGACTGAAGATGTCTCCCGGCTGGCCGAGGGTCAAAGAGACGTTCTTCTCCTCCGAATATTTCATCAAATCGTTCCCCTCGATTCTTGACGGCCTGTGGCTGAACCTCAAGGTGCTTGTCGTGGCCGTGATCGGCGTGGCCTTCTTCGCGACGCTGCTCGCCCTGCTGCGCACCAGCAACAACCCGGTGCTGTTCCCGTTGCGTGCCCTGGCCGCGCTGTACACCACGGTGATGCGCGGCATACCGATGATCGTGGTGCTCTATCTCATCGGTTTCGGCATCCCCGGTCTGGGCATCTTCGGCCGTATCGATCCGTCGATCCTGGGTACCATCGCCGTGGTCATGGGCTATTCCGCATATGTGGCGGAAGTGCTGCGAGCCGGATTCAACGACGTGCATCCGTCCCAGCGCGCATCCGCTCGTTCGTTGGGCCTCACCGCCGGGCAGACGACCCGTATGATCGTGATTCCGCAGGCGTTGCGCAAGGTGGCTCCGGCGTTGATGAACGACTTCATCTCCATGCAGAAGGACGTGGGCCTGATTTCGGTGTTGGGTGCCGTGGACGCGGTTCGAGCGGCTCAGATTGAAGTGGCCAGCACCTACAACTTCACCCCTTATGTGGTGGCCAGCCTGCTGTTTATCCTGATGAGCGTGCCGTTCATTCTGTTGAACGACTGGTATTCGGCACGTCTGCGCAAGCGTGAATTGAGCGGAGGCACGGTATGAGCGATTTGAACACTCCGGTATTGCGATTGGATGGCATCCGGAAATCCTTCAACGGCAACGAAGTGCTCAAGGGCATCTCCTTCGATGTGAATCAGCATGAGGTCGTGGCGTTGCTTGGTCCTTCCGGTTCGGGCAAGTCCACGCTGATGAAGTGCGTGAACCTGCTGGAGCAGGTGGACGACGGCCAGATCTGGCTCGGAGACACCGACATCACCGATCCGCGCGCGTCCCAGGATGAGATTCGTTCGCGCGTCGGCGTGGTGTTCCAGCAGTTCAATCTGTTCCCGCACATGTCGGTGATGAAGAACGTTACCTTGGCTGCCATCAAGGTGCATCATTGGAACAAGGACAAGGCCGAGGCACGTGCGCTCGAGCTGCTCGACCGCATCGGCATGCGTGCCAAGGCCGGATCTTACCCCGACCAGCTTTCCGGCGGCCAGCAGCAGCGTGTGGCGATCGCCCGCGCATTGATGACGAATCCCGAACTGCTGCTGCTTGACGAGATCACGTCCGCGCTCGACCCGATGTTGGTCGGCGAAGTGCTCGACATGGTTTCCGAGTTGAAGGAGCAGGGCACCACGATTCTCATGGCGACGCACGAAATGAGCTTCGCCCATGATGCGGCGGATCGCATTGTACTGCTGCGTCACGGTGTGATCGCCGAGAACGGCACTCCGCGGGAGGTCATGGACGAATCGCAGGATCCGGAAACCAAGGAATTCTTCTCCCACTTCCGCAGCTAGACCGCGCGGAAGCCGGAAACGAATATTCGACGGAACAACGCAAGCCCCGAAACGATTTTCAGCCAGATATTGGTCGAAAATCGTTTCGGGGCTTTGTTTTACGGATTGTCCCTTCGATTGTCGAACAAAGAGGAACGTCAGCACTATCGCTGCGCGATTACGTCGATGACGCCCATCGTGATCGCAGCCGCGGCATTCGCTGCATCATACAGATCGTTCTCATGGTCGTCCAACGATTCGTACGATTCGCCGCACTGGTTGCTGAGCGCGCGAATTCCAAGGAACGGAACCTCGCTTTTGGCGCAGATATGCGCCGCCGCAGCGCCTTCCATCTCCTCGCAATCCCCGTATACGGTGGTTCGTATGGTTTCGAGAATCTTCGGATCGGTATTGAACTGATCGCTGGTGGCGATGGTACCGCATACAAATCGACGTCCGTTCGCCGCGATATCGGTCGTTTCGTCGTTTTCGGTTCCATTTTCACCGGACCGGACCGAATCGGGTTGAGCGGCCCGCTCTCGAAGCGAAGGAATCCTGCGCCAACCGCGCTCCTTC
>CAVEVJ010000175.1:0-2037 GCA_963619075.1 Acidaminococcaceae bacterium | reverse complement strand
GTGCCCGGGTCGACGTTGATGTACGGGTCGAGCTTCTGCTGCAAAACCCTGATGCCGCGGCTACGAAGCAGGCGGCCGAGAGAGGAGGCGGTCAGGCCCTTGCCGAGAGAGGAAACAACACCACCGGTGACGAAAATATGCTTGGTGATGTGCTCTTGAGAATTGCCATGTTGTCTTCTAACCATGGAACTTCAGCCTATCATCGGTCTATGACGTGGCGTGTTTCGATGCGTGAAAAAATCGGGCATGACGAATCGCCATGCCCGACCCAATGTGCGTAAACCGTTCCTTTAGCGTTCCGCGATCAAATGCGCCACGGCGTCAAGCGCCATCTTGTAGCCGTAGAAGCCCATGCCGGTGACGGTGCCGGTGGCCACGGGAGAGATGACGGAACGTTTGCGGAACTCGTCTCGTGCGGAAGGATTGGAGATATGCACCTCGATGAGGGGCAGACCTTCATCGATCACCATATGGGCGGCGTCGGCCAATCCATAGGAATAGTGGGTGAAGGCAGCCGGATTCATGACGATTGGCGTCTTTTCGTCGGCCGCCTGATGCATCCAGCCGATTATTTCGGCCTCGTCGTCGCTTTGACGTACCTCCACGTCGATGCCGAGTTCCTCGCCCCACTCGGAGCACAGCCTGCGCAGGGTCTCAAGATCCTGCTTGCCATACACGTCCGGCTGGCGCACGCCGAGACGACCGAGATTCGGTCCGTTCACCACCACTACCTTGGTCATGTCAATTCCTTTGTATTTTCGTTGTTCTTCCGTACCGTTTCGATTCGGCCGGTTCGTCATCGCTGAATACGACGGAACGCCTCTTCGACGGCGTCCGCCGGCGGATCCTCGAGATGGATCGGATGTCCGATGCCGTCATCAAGCACCACGAAACGCAGCTTGTTGCCGCGGGCCTTCTTGTCTCGATGCATGAGAGCGAGCACGTCATCCCAGCTTCCGTTGTTCCATGACGTCGGCAGTCCCAGTGATCCGAGCAGCCGACGATGGTAATCCACGAGATCGCCGTCGATGTATCCAAGCAGGTGAGCCAATTCCGCCGCATACACGCAGCCCACGGCCACGGCGTTGCCGTGCCTCCAACGGAAATGCTCCAGTTTCTCGATGGCATGGCCGAGCGTATGGCCGTAGTTGAGGAACTCACGCAATCCGGCTTCCTTGAGATCGGCGGATACGTGGTAGGACTTCACTGTGACAGTGCGTTCGATCAGCTCGCCGACCACGTCCTTGAAATCGGATTCGAGGAAACGTTCTCCGTCGAATTCACGCAACTCGTCGGCATGGCGTTCCAGAATGCGCAGAATCTCAGAATCCTTGATGAATCCGGATTTCGCCACCTCGCCCAGACCTTCGACGAAAATGTCGTTCGGCAAGGACGACAACGTCTTCATGTCCGCCAGCACGCCCGCAGGAGTGTAGAAGGAACCGACCAGGTTCTTCCCCTGAGGGGTGTTGATGCCGGTCTTGCCGCCGGTGGAAGCATCGACCATGGCAAGCAACGACGTCGGGCAGTTCACATAACGAATGCCACGCATCCATGTGGCCGCCACGAATCCGGCCAGATCGGTCGCTGCACCGCCGCCAAGTCCGACGATCGCGTCGGAACGGGTGAATCCCTCTTCTCCAAGACGCTGCCATATGCCGTTGGCCACCTCAATGGTCTTGCCGGCTTCGGCATCGGGAATGACGATGTCGTACACATCATATCCCCCTTGACGCAGCAGCGTGCGCGCGCGATCGCAATGACGTTGCACCGGCCGCGTGTGGATCAACGCCACTTTCGACGGCTTGCTTCCCAGTATCTGCGCCAACTGGTTCATGGAACCTTCGCCGATACGAACGTCGTACGGTTCGATGGTGGAACCGGTGACGTGCACGATTCTCTGGTCGATCATTTCCATCAGCTTTCTCGCCGCGGCCCGCGGCGTCTGTCCGTGCGTACGCACATACACGTTGGCAACGTCGCGGAACACCGGATCGCGCTCCTTGTAGAGCTTTTTCCACCGTTCGTTGGCGTCCC
>CAVEVJ010000174.1:0-3503 GCA_963619075.1 Acidaminococcaceae bacterium | reverse complement strand
GGTCGACATGGCCCACTTCGCCGGTCTTGTCGCGGCCGGATTGCACCCGAGCCCGGTTCCGTACGCCGACGTCGTCTCCTCGACCGCCCACAAGACCCTCGGCGGCCCGCGTTCCGGATTCATCCTCGCCAAGCAGGACTATGCCAAGAAACTCAACTCCTCGGTGTTCCCCGGACAGCAGGGCGGCCCGCTCATGCACGTGATCGCGGGCAAGGCGGTCGCCTTCAAGGTCGCCGCGTCCGAAGAATTCAAGGATCGCATGCAGCGCACCCTCGACGGTGCGAAGATCCTCGCCGAACGACTCACCGCCGATGACGTCAAGAACAACGGCATCAGCGTGCTGACCGGCGGCACCGACGTGCACCTGGTCATGGTGGATCTGCGCAACAGCGAGATGGATGGGCAGCAGGGCGAGGATCTCCTTGCTCAGTGCGGCATCACCATCAACCGCAACACCGTTCCGTTCGATCCGCGCCCGGCATCCGTGGCGTCCGGTCTGCGCATCGGCACCAGCGCCCTGGCCACCCGCGGCTTCGGGCCCAAGGAATACGAAGAGGTCGCCGATATCATCGGCACCGCGCTTGCCGCAGGCAAGGATGCCGATGTGGACGCCCTCAAGGCACGCGTCGACAAGCTCGCGGAAGACTTCCCGCTGTACCCGAGCCTCGATCAGATCCACTGATCCAAAAATCCGCTCGGATTTACGCAAACATGTACAAATGACGGAATAATCGCGTTCCGTCTGAATCTCGGAATCAACTTCCACATCCGGTTCAGACGGAACGCGATTTCGCGCTAATCTAGGAAATTATGACGAACCAGACGCAACAGAACGGCGTGAACGCCGACGTGCTCGATGCCGTATGCGCAATGGGGGACGCCGCACGACGCGCGCAATCCAAACTCGCCCAAGCCAGCACGGAAGACAAGAATCGTCTGCTCAATGCCATCGCGGGCGCTCTCGAAGCAAGGGCCGAAGAGATCGAACAGGCCAACGCCCTCGACATGCGGGCCGCCGAGGAATCCGGCATGTCCGCAGGAAAGCTCGACCGACTCAAATTCGACGTTCCCCGCGTGATCGCCGCCGCCGAAGGCGTGCGTAATGTGGCGTCCCTGCCGGATCCGGTGGGGGAGAGCGTGCGCGGATACCGTCTGGAGAACGGGCTGCGCCTCAACCAGGTGCGCGTTCCGATCGGTGTGATCGGCATGATTTACGAAGCCCGCCCCAACGTCACCGTCGATGTGGCATCCCTGTGCGTCAAATCCGGCAACGCGGTCCTGCTCAGAGGCGGACATGCGGCCGAACAAACAAACAACGCCACACTCGCCATCATCGGCGACGTATTGGCCGAACAAGGCTTCGAACAGCAGCTGATCGCATCCGTGGACCAATACGGCCGCGAAGGCGCCACTGCGATGATGGAAGCGCATGGGCACATCGACGTGCTGGTGCCGCGAGGAGGAGCCGGTCTCATCCAAGCGGTCGTACGCAATTCGAAAGTCCCCGTCATCGAAACCGGCGCGGGCAACGTGCACATCTACATGGACGAGTCCGGAGACGAGGAAAAAGCCATACCAATCCTCCTGAATGCAAAAACGCAACGTGTCGGCGTGTGCAACGCCGCCGAAAAACTGCTCGTGCACCGCGGCGTCGCAGCCGACTTCCTGCCCAAGGCGGCTGCGGCACTTGCCCTGGCAGGTGTCGAAATGCATGCGGATGAGTCCTCGTACGAGATCATCGAAAACGCTGCGATCGCGGACGTGAAGCTGCTTCATTCCACCGACGAGGACTGGGACACCGAATATCTTGCGTTGACTATCGGCATCAAAGTGGTCGATTCGTTGGATGAAGCCATCGAACACATCAACCGCCATTCCACCGGGCATACGGAATCGATAATTTCCGAAGACTATTCGGCCATCGAGGAGTTCACGACACGAATCGATTCGGCGGTGGTCATGGTTAACGCGTCAACGAGGTTCACTGATGGCGGCGTGTTCGGATTCGGTGCGGAACTCGGCATTTCCACGCAGAAAATGCATGCGCGTGGTCCGATGGGGCTGCGCGAGATGACAACGACCAAATGGATCGGATACGGAACAGGACAGGTACGAGCATGAGCGAACAGAATGACGTCAGGAATCCATGGAACGCCGACCTTGAAGATCCACGACTGTGGCTGAGGCTGGCATCCGAGCGTTTGAGCCTCGTACGCTACGTGTTCCTTGTGCAGATTGAGGACGGCATCGCGACGGCGGGACAACGCGCGTCGCTCGAATATGCGGACGCGGTGCTTATCGGCTGGCCCGAAACGGATTCCCCCGAGGTCGTCGACATCAACGACGAGCAGTTGAGGAACATATACAACCAGATGCGGCTCATGGAACAGTACATCGCCAAGTTCAGGACGATGGAAAGCGAACACGACATCGACGGCATGACCGACACCCTGATCCGGGTCACGGAACGCGTTGCCGAAGTGCGCCGCACCTACCAGCCCGACTTCCCGTTGCCGACGTTCGCGGAGATCAGACGCGTCGTACAGGATGAATGGGATGAGGACATGGGCAAGATTGACCCGGATAACTCATCGCCGACCGCGGACAGCATCGGACGTGAGACAGCGGACGCCGATCAGCGTGAGCAGCAGGGCGAGGCCGACTCATGACGGGGCCGAAAAGCATGCGCCCCGAATCCGCGGAAGCCGACTCCGAAATCGCGGTCAGCTACGTACTCGAACCGGAACGCCGTATGTCCGACCTTTCCGTCGAATCCGCGGGCTCGGCGGTGTCGACAGGCAGAAGATCGGCGCGAGGCAACTGGCATAGCCGGCCGCGCATCGGCATCATGGGCGGCACGTTCGATCCCATCCACAACGGCCACTTGGTCGCGGCATCTGAGGTCTCCTGGGTCTACGACCTTGATGAGGTGATTTTCGTGCCGACGGGACGCCCGGTGTTCAAACTCGATAAGAAAGTGACCAACGCGGAGGACCGTTATCTCATGACGGTGATCGCGACCGCGTCGAACCCGAAATTCACCGTGTCGCGTGTGGATATCGACCGTCCGGGAGTCACCTACACCATCGATACGCTCCGTGACATCCACGCCCAGCATCCCGACGCCGAACTGTTCTTCATTACCGGTGCCGACGCGGTGGCCGAGATCATGCAGTGGAAGGACGCCGACAAGATGTGGGATCTCGCCCATTTCGTCGCCGTGACCCGTCCAGGATATTCCTCGCCCGAAGGTGTGAGATTGCCCGAAGGCAAGGTGGACACCTTGGAGATTCCGGCGTTGGCGATCTCATCCACCGACGTGCGCAGAAGGGCCGCCCATGGCGAGCCGGTATGGTATCTGGTTCCCGACGGTGTGGTGCAGTACATAGGCAAGCACGGGTTGTACCGGTAGGCGGGGATCCGTGATCTTGCAGCTCCTTGTCTGCTTGACATGCAGTTTTTCGCGCTGGAGCGTGGCTTGCGCGAAAGGGGCCGTGGAGGAA
>CAVEVJ010000173.1:0-3451 GCA_963619075.1 Acidaminococcaceae bacterium | reverse complement strand
CAGCTGGTCGGAACGGGCGAGTATTCCCCGATCACAGACGGCGCGCTCGTTTTCCCGGATACAATGATTGCCGTCAAGGTAAAGCAAGACCGGGTCGCGCTCCCGTTCCTGAAATGCGCCTGGAAACAACCCACCACGCGCAAGCAGATCGAGACGTCTGCAAAGACGACCAATGGAACATTCAAGATCAACCAAACAGCGCTGGGGAATGTCAGGATTCCACTGCCCCCTCTTTCGTTCCAACAGGAGTTCGCCGGCTTCGCCGCATCGGTCGACAAATCGCGATTTATCGAGATGCGTGACATGTTAAAAGTGCTATATGCGCAATTGGTGAGTGGTTTGATTTGATGGGAATCATTCGGATGACGGAAATTCACAGAACACACCCTTTGGCTGAGACCTAGTAGCGATACGATAAACCCATATGTTGTTCCCATGGTGTGAGGAGCCGTCATGAGCAATTTCTCGTTCCTGCAAGATCAAAAGGATTACGAGCTGTTTGCTGTTCCGTGTATTGAAGCGGAAGAGGCAATCTCTGTTTCTCCGACTGTGTGTGTCATAGTTACACGCAAGGCGTTCGAGATGGCGGTGAAATGGGTATATGCCGTAGACGAGTCTATCCGAATGCCGTATCGCGATCACCTTCAAGCTTTGATTCACGAACCGACCTTCGAGAGTGCGGTTGGCAGCCGGAAGATGCTGGATTCATTCCAGTACATCGTCAAGATTGGGAACAATGCCGTGCATGACAAGGTTCGTGTCAGTGTCAAAGAGGCAATGTTCGATTTGAAGCTTCTGTTTGCGTTTATTCAGTGGATTGACTACACGTACGGTAAGCAGTACGAGAAACGAGTTTTCGATCCAAAGCAGGTGCCATACGTCCAAAGAGCGCTCTCACGAAAAGAAGCCCAAGAAAAAGAGATTGCTGCGAAGCGGGAGTTGGCCAAGGAGCTGAACGCCAAAACTAATCGCATTCAGGAACTTGAACGAGAGGTCGAGGAGACGCGCGCTGCGCTGTCTGTTCAAAAGGCCCAGCGTCCGCCCATGCCGGATGACGATGTGGACATCAGCGAATACGAGACGAGACAGCGGTTCATCGATCTTGACTTGCGCTTGGCTGGCTGGAATGTCGATTCCGAAACAGAGGTCGTTAAGGAACGTAAAGTTACCGGCATGGAAGGCCACGAGGAACAATCCGGTTATATCGACTACTATCTCAAAGGTAGGGATGGCAAACCTTTGGCGATTATTGAGGCAAAACGAACCTCGTACGATCCGAAGAAAGGATTGGAGCAATCCAGGCAATATGCGGCCTGTCTGGAACGCGAATTCGGTTACCGTCCATTGATTTTCTTAAGCAATGGTTACTCCACGGAATTCGTGGATGACGAAAACGGGGCGTCACGTCCAGTCGGAGGAGTGTTTTCGCAAGACGACCTACAACGAATTATGAACCGGCGTAGGGAGGCCCTTGATCCGCGAACCATAATGGTGAACGAAAAAGTTGCTGGACGCTACTACCAAATTGAAGCCGTCAAGGCATTCTGTGATTGTCTGTGGGAAGGCAAGCGCCGCGGGCTATTGGTTATGGCTACCGGAACCGGCAAAACCCGTGTTTCCGCTGCGTTGGCTGATGTCCTTATGCGTGCGCGACTTGTGAAGAACGTATTGTTCCTTGCTGACCGTGTCGAACTGGTCAAACAGGCGAAAAGCTCTTATGGCGAGTATTATCCCGAATGGTCGCTGTGCAATCTGTGCAGTAACAGGCATGATATCGATTCCAGAGTCGTGTTCTCCACTTACCAAACGATGATTGGTGCAATCGACATGGAAATGGCGTCCGATGGGAAGCCTGCATTCTCTCCGGGGCATTTCGATTTGATTATCGTGGACGAGGCTCATCGATCGATCTTTAAGAAGTACAAGGACATCTTCGATCATTTCGACGCATTGATTGTGGGCTTGACCGCAACACCGCGCAATGAAGTGGATCGCAACACGTATGACTTCTTTGGCGCGGAGCATGGCGTGCCGACGTATCTGTATGAGTACAAGACGGCCGTGAAAACAGATCGCTATCTCGTACCGTTTTATAACATCGAGACTAAGACCAAGTTCATGGACGAAGGCATTACATATGATGATCTGTCGGAAGCGGACAAGGAACGCTATGAGAATGATTTTGGTGAGGATGATGGAGAAGGGGGCATTGAGGTACCCGACCACATCAATGCCGAATTGTTGAACAGATTTGTCATGAACGCCGACACGGTGGACACGGTGCTGCAAGAGCTCATGGAGCGTGGCATCAAGACCAAGGGCGGTGAGCAAATCGGTAAGACCATCATTTTCGCACAGAATCAGAAGCATGCACGATTCATTGTGGATCGGTTCGGTGCATTGTATCCCAAACTCGTGCGCAACGGCTTCATCAAGGCCGTGGTGCACAGTGAGGACTACTCGCACGACATCATCCGGGATTTCAAGCGCAAGCCCACGCCCGTCATCACCGTCTCAGTGGACATGATGGACACTGGCGTAGATGTACCTGAGGTAGTGAACCTTGTGTTCTTCAAGAAGGTTCGCTCTCGTATCAAGTTCTGGCAGATGATCGGTCGAGGCACACGCCTGTGCGAGGGGCTCGACTGCGTTGACGGCATAGACGGCGAATATGTGGACAAAAAACGCTTCTATATCTTCGATTGCTGTGGTAATTTTGAGTTTTTCCGGGAGCAAAAGAATGACGCAAACGAGAAGCCGGTTGCGTCACTCAGCGAGACGGTTTTCTCTCGTAAGGTTGAACTGGTTCATTCGTTGCAATCAAGTGAGTTCACTTCCAATGAGAATCTTCTAGCGTGGCGCGGCGAACTTGTCGAAGACGTCCATGGACAGGTTGCGTCTTTGGATGATTCCAAAGTGTCCGTACGCCTGAGGCGCGAATATGTGGAAAAATACCGGAATGCAAAGGTGTTCGAATGCCTGAGCGATGTCGACGTGCATGATCTGATAGACGAGGTTGCGCCTCTCGCGCACTATGATGATGCGGACGAGTATGCGTTGCGTTTCGATGCGCTGATGTATGGGCTTATGGCGTCTTCTGCCAGAGGGCGGACTGTCGCGGGATACAAAACGAAGGTGCGGTCCGTTGCCGCGCAGCTCAAGGAACGTATGACCATTCCTCAGGTCAAAGAACAGGAGGGAATGATTAAACGGATTGCCGATGATTCGGAATACCTCGATGCTGCTTCGCTTGAAGAGTTGGAACGGATTCGAATTACGTTGCGCGGGTTGATCCGTTTCATCGCGGATTCCAATGCTAGAAGGACGATTATCACGGATTTGAAGGATCCGATCATTGCCCAAACGGAGGGACAGGATTTCGACATCACTGAGCACTACGAGGATTACAAGCAGAAAGTCAATCGGTACTTTCTGCTTGTAATCCTCGTAG
>CAVEVJ010000172.1:0-4487 GCA_963619075.1 Acidaminococcaceae bacterium | reverse complement strand
GGCCCCGGGCAGCGTGACGTGCGCCAAGCGGTATCTCGACGATCCGCTATGGCTGTTGCACTGAACGGCGTTGCGCTAATGAGGATTTGATAACTGAAAATTCAACCGAACCCAACAATCACAACCCAACAATCACAACTCAATAAGGAAGCCAATGATATAACTCGCCGAACGGTAAGAGAGGAAGGCGATAGCAATGACGGCATCAACGATTTCAGGAAGCTCCATAGGTGCTGTGACCTATGTGGAGACCGACAAAGACTACTTCGAAAAGCGACAGCTCAAACGAACCGCAGGTGCGTTCGGCCTATGGGCCATAGGCATTGCGGCGGTCGTTTCCGGGGATTTTTCCGGATGGAACGGAGGCATAGCGCAAGCCGGATGGGGAGGCATGCTCATCGCCGCCCTTGTGGTGTACCTCATGTACGTGCTCATGCTCAACTCCATCAGTGAAATGGCCTCCGCCATGCCACACACCGGCGGCGCATACTCATTCGCCCGAGCGGCCATGGGACCATGGGGCGGCTTCTTCACCGGGCTTGCGGAAACCGTGGAATACGTGATGACCGCCGCCACCATCGTCTACTTCTCTTCGGCATACGCCGACGCGATCCTGTCCGACCTGACCGGCTACTCGCTTGACGACCACGGTTTGCGCTGGATCTGGTGGCTCGGTCTGTATGTCATCTTCGTGGTAGTCAACTGGCTCGGCGCCGAAACCTCATTCCGCTTCGCCGAAGTCGTGTCGATTGCGGCGCTCGCCATCGTAGCGCTATTCGGCATCGGCGCGTTCGTAACGGGCAAGGCCGACTTCTCCACGCTGCTCAACATCACGCCGACGGACGGCAACTCCTCATTCCTGCCGTTCGGACCAGGCGCCATCTTCTATGCCATGCCATTCGCCATGTGACTGTTCCTCGGCATCGAACAGTTGCCATTGGCCGCCGAAGAAGTGCGCGAACCGGAAAAGAACATTCCGAAGTCCTCCCGCCTGTGCATCTTCACCCTGGGCCTGTCCGCACTGATTATCGTGTTCCTCAACCCGGCCGTGGTCGGATCCGAGGCGCTCGCCGGTTCTGATGAGCCACTGCTTGACGGGTATCGTGCGATTCTGCCCGGCAATCTTGCCGCGGTGCTTTCCGCCTTCGCGCTCATCGGCCTGCTCGCATCCATCCAAGGCATCATGTTCGCTTACGGACGCAACCTGTATTCGCTGTCCCGCGCAGGCTACTATCCGGCGTTCCTATCGCTGACCGGCAAGAAGAAGACGCCGTATTGGGGGCTGATCGTCGGCGCCATCATCGGTTTTGCGGCGCTGTTCATCATCGCCTATGGCGGTTCCGGCGCAGGTTCGGTGGTGCTTAACATCGCCGTATGGGGTGCCGTTCTGGCCTACCTGCTGCAGATGGTCTCCTACGTGTTGCTCAAGAGGAATATGCCCGACATCAAGAGGCCGTTTACCAGTCGTTTCGGCGTGCCGGGCGCGGTGATCGCGGGATTGCTGGCCTTCTGCATCTTCGTGGCGGTGCTGCTCAACCCCGACTATCGTCTGGCCGTCTACACCATGGTGGCCATTTACATTCTCGCCACCATCTTCTTCGCGGTCTACGGACGCAAGCATTTGGTGCTCTCTCCGGAAGAGGAGTTCGCGGCATCCGGAGGTAAAGCCGAATACCGAACCGAAAGTTGACGGGTGGCATAGGCCGAACCACAGTGCGGCCAGCGCGGCCAACGTAACCAAAATCGTGCGGCGTCCCTTTTTTGGGGAGACGCCGCACGATTTGCCTTTTCCTGACGTTTTTTCGGGAATGATGACGGTTGCGGCCGTCTGTTTCCTTATTGTTTCCACCTAGTTTACGTTGACCTTTTTTGCGGATAACGGTGTAAATGGTTGCCGAACGGCCCATTTCCAAAGGCGAATGGACGTTAATACCGCGCATTTAGCATGAAATCGGTTCCTGGAAATCGAGATTCCCGTTCTGGGAGAACGGAACCGACACCCATTGAACGGAAGAAAGCTGAGTGAGTGTGATGAAGAGTATCAAGATGTGGAAGAAGTCGATTGCCGTTGCGGCATGTTGTGCGATGGGTATGTCCGTGGCCGCGTGTGGATCCTCGTCCTCCGGCACGGTGGATGAAAAATCGAAGACCGCGACCAGCGCCGAGGACTTCGGCGTCATGGACGGACTGGTGGAGGCGGCCAAGGCCGAGGGCAGCCTCACGCTGATCGCATGCCCCGACGATTGGGCCAATTGGGGAACCATCATCAAGAATTTCGAAAGCAAGTACGGCATCGAGGTGAACTCCACCAATCCCGAGGCATCCAGCGCCGAGGAGATCAAGGCCGCGAAGGACTTGAAGGGGCAGAAGAACGCGCCGGACGTGTTCGATCTCGGTGCCACCGTGGTGGCGACCAGCACCGATTACTACGCCGCCTACAAGGTGGCGAACTGGGATGATATCCCCTCCGCCAACAAGGAGGAATCCGGCCTGTACACCAATGACTACACCGGTGTGGTGTCCATCGGCTACGACTCGTCCAAGGTATCGGCCCCCAAATCGGTCGATGATCTGCTCAAGGACGAGTACAAGGGCAAGGTCGCCATCAACGGCGATCCGACCCAGGCAGGTGCCGCGCTCGCGGCCGTCGCATGGGTCACGCTGCAGGAAGGCGGCAGCCTCGACGACTTCTCCACGGGCGTCGATTTCTTCGCCAAGCTGAAGAAGGCTGGCAATTTCCTTGCGGTAGACGCGACCTCCGCCACCATAGCATCCGGTGAGACGCCGGTGGTGATCGATTGGAACTACCTCAACGTAGCGGCCGCCGAACAGAACGCGAACTACAAGACCATCGTGCTTTCCGACAACGCGTACGGCTCCTACTACAGCCAGGCCATCAACAAGGACGCCCCGCATCCGGCCGCCGCCCGCCTCTGGGAGGAATACGTGTTCTCCGATGAGGTGCAGAACCAGTTCCTGAAGGCCGGAGCCCTTCCGGTGCTCGCCAGGACCATGCAGGACGAAGGCACCATCGACGAAGACGCCTTGGAAAAGGCCGGCGGCCTGCCGGACGACATCAATCTGGCGACCTCCGACCAAATCGATGCGGCCAACACGCTGCTCGCCGAGAAGTGGGCCACGGTCAGCGCGTCCTGACCGATGCGCCATGCGGTGTGTGGCGGGTTCGATCAATCCCGCCACACACCGCGATCGCATGTGATTCGCACATAGGTGGAAAGGAGTCGTGATGACGAAAATCAGCAATGGCATGCGGCTGTTGCCCTTTGCGCTTTACGTACTGCTCATGTTCGTGCTGCCGGCGGTGCTGGTCATTTCCAGCGCGTTCCAGGCGGACGGCGGCGACTGGACGTTGGAGAACTTCAACATCTTCTCCCGTCCGGGAGTGGGAGCCGCATTCTGGAATTCCTGCTGGCTTTCCGCGTTGACCTCGTTGGTCGGAGCGGTTATGGGCGCGGTGGTCTGCTTCGCCCTGCTTGGTTGCAAAGAAGACGGCGTGGTTCGCCGGCTGGTGGATTCCGCATCAAGCACGCTGTCGCAGTTCGGCGGCGTGATGCTGGCCTTCGCCTTCATCGCCACCATGGGCAATCAGGGACTGGTCACCCTGCTGATCAAAAACCTGCTGCAAATCGACATCTACGCGAATGGTATGTGGCTGTACACGCCAGTCGGACTGATACTGCCATACCTGTTCTTCCAGATGCCGCTGATGATCATCTCGTTCTATCCGGCAATCGCAAGACTCTCGGGCAACCTGGCCGAAGCGGTGGCCATGCTGGGCGGCAGCAAAACCGCATATTGGCGTTTCGTCGGCATTCCGGTGCTGTTCCCATCCTTCATGGGCGGATTCCTGTTGCTGTTCGCCAACTCCTTCTCCGCATACGCGACCGCCGCCGCGCTGATCAGCCAAGGCTCGCAGATCGCCCCGTTGCAGGTGCGTGCGGCCCTGATCAGTGAAACCGGCTTGGGAAGCGAAGGCGCTGCGGGTGCGCTCGCTGTCGGCATGCTGGTGATTATGGCGTTCGTCGTTCTTACGTACGCGCTGGTGGAAAGGAAGGCGTCATCATGGCTCGACTGAATCGGCAATCCGTGTGGAAACGGTATGATCGGCCCTCGAACGCGGCACGCAACGTCATTTTGACGGTGTTCGCGCTGTTCCTCGCATTGCCTATCGTGGGAATGCTGTATTTCACGTTCCGTTCCGCTACGGGTGGCTTCACGCTTGACCATTGGCTTGACCTGTTCGCGGGGGAGCGTTCGTCCTCATGGATGGCCCTTGAAGACGGCCTGATCAATTCCATAGTGCTGGTGTTGGTGACCATCGCCATCGAATATGTGATCGTCATTCCGGCCCTGGTGCTGATAGATGTGCGTTTCCCCCGGATCAAGCGATACATGCGTATTTTCATGCTGTTGCCGATTGCGATTCCGGCGATCATTCTGGTGGTGGGATTCGCGCCCATCTTCTC
>CAVEVJ010000171.1:0-3617 GCA_963619075.1 Acidaminococcaceae bacterium | reverse complement strand
ACACTGCCATTCCTGCATGATTTGTGCAAGTCGGTGATGTTCGCTATACTTCTTGTTTTGTGCGCGGATAGCGTATGCTTACCGGGCATCACGCCACTTTAGCTCAGTCGGTAGAGCGGCTCACTCGTAATGAGCAGGTCGACAGTTCGATTCTGTCAAGTGGCTCCATCGCCCTAGATGTGCAAGCATCTAGGGTTTTGCGTATCATGAGGATTCTCCGCGGCTTGATGTTGCCGGAATCGTTGTGGCGCAGTCTTCGCGCGAGTGGCGGAATTGGTAGACGCGCAGGATTTAGGTTCCTGTGTCTTTGACGTGTGGGTTCAAGTCCCATCTCGCGCACACAACTCGAGGTTATGACCGTTTTCCCTAGGTTGTGGCCTAAAAGGGGGTGTGTGGCATCGTGTCCCATCCGTTTTGGGTAATGTAGAAACGGCTATTTTCCAACGATTTGTGACTTAGGTGTCGATGCGTGCCGTTGCGATCGCTGCACACAACTGCCAGATACGCTCGTTTCTCGGCCTTGGGGCCGGCTGAGGTGCTGCCGCAATGTCGCAATCCGAATATCATGAAACCGTCGGTATGAATTGACGGTACGGCTCCTAATATGGCGTACGGAGATTCCGCAGTCATGAGATGGAACATGCGGAAAAGACGTGTACGGAAGAACGAAGAGAGCTGAGGTCGCATGTCGGTATTGTTGCAGCCTGTGGCATTGCTGCTGATCATTCTTATTGGCTACATGCTCAAACGTGCGGGCAAATTCAAGGACCGCGACTATCGTATTCTGCAGACCGCACTGTTCGATCTGGCACTTCCGGGCGCCATCATTTATTCATTCGCCACCAATCCGCATGATTCCAGCATGCTGTGGATTTCGGTCTTCGGATTCGTCGTGGCCTTCATTCCGCCGGTCGCCATTTTTCTGGCAACAAGAAAACGGCCTGTGCAGAGCCGGGCGTTCACCATGCTCAACGGTTCGGGCTTCAACATCGGATGTTTCTGTTTTCCCGTGGTGCAGGCGTTCCTTGGAACCGCCGCGATCGTTCCCGCAGCCATGTTCGATATCGGCAATTGCGTGATGGTGGCCGCCGGAACGAATGTGATGACGCAGACCCTGTTGCATATTCAGCCGGGAAAGACCCTGGACGAGCAGTACAGCGGAGACGCGCCGACCCTGCCTTACACGAAGCCGAAAGACAAGGATGCGAAAAGACTGGCCCGCAAGGCGTTGCTGTGGAACGTGGGTAAAGGATTCTTCGGCTCCATACCGTTCGACACCTACCTGCTGATGATCATCCTCATGCTGGCCGATGTGAAGATTCCCGATTTCGTTGCCACAATCGCACAGCCGTTCTCGAATGCCAACGCATTCTGCGCGATGTTGATGGTCGGTATGCTCATGGACCTTCCGTCCAGCAGAAAAGACGTGATGAAACTTCTGCAGGTGCTCGGGTGGAGGATTCCGTTCGCCATCGTGTTTGCGGCTGCGGCGTGGCTGCTGCTGCCGTTTGACGCGTCCATCCGCGAAGCCGTTGCGATGTGCTGCCTCGCACCGATCGCGGTGTTCTCCACACTGTTCACCGACAGGGTGCTGGGCAATGCGAAACTGGCCGGCTTCTCGCTGTCCGTCAGCGCGATCGTCAGCATGGTGATGATGACGGGCGCGCACTTCCTGTTCGCCGCGATCTCGTAGGTGGCCTGCAGGCGCCGCATGGACGGCCGCGCGGTGCGCTGAGGTGGATCTTGCATGCCCGGCAAGGTTCGTGCCGCTCGTTATGGTTGGGGTCATGAGTGAACGGAACGAACGGAATGCCGGCGGCGCCCGGCTGTTTGCGGTTGAGATGCTCCGGGTGTTGGCTATCGTCGGTATTGCCGTGTTCCACACGTTCCTGCCGGCGTTCGAAGGCATGATGGGCCGTGGCGCGTTGCCTATGGAATCGGATGTGCCCATCAGCGCGGTGACCGGTTCGCTGTGGGCCGCATGGCTGGTGGCGATGCTTAAATTCGTGGGCGCGTGGGGAAACCATGTGTTTTTCATGATTTCCGGCTATTTTCTGATTCCACGCATGATGCGTTCGTCTTGGAGCCATGGATATTGGCGCTCCCAAGCCGGGAGCACATCGCGCAGGGTGGCGAGCGTGCTTGTTACGGTGGTGTTCTATACGCTGATCATGCTTGTTTTCGACCGTTTCGTAACGCCCGTCACGTCGGCCGGATGGATGCAATGGTTCGCGCTCGGTCTGGAATTCATCTGGGTGTATGTGCTTCTTGTGGCGTTCGCCCCGGTTCTGGCGTGGCTTCTGACCCGGGTTGGGCGTTGGAATCGCAAGGTTCTGGCGTGCTCTGCGGTGTTGGTTGTGCTGTTGGTTTATGCGCTCAATGCCTATGTGGGATTCTTCTGCAGTTCCCACGGATCGTTCGCCTTGCTTGACTGGCGCAAATGGATGGGCGCGGTGAGCTATGGCGTTTCGTTCGCATTGGCAGGTCTGATTGGTTGCGTCGTTCGCGGAGAGGGTGGTCGTTTCGACGATTCGGAACGGGCCCCGTGGTGGTTGCGGCGCGGTACGTGGGTTCTGGCCATGATGGTGACGTTCGTTGCGTTGGGCGCGTCCGTCGCATGGGCGGTTTCGCGCGGCGATTATGCGCTGCTTTATCAGATGTCGTTTAAATCGACTTCCGTGTTCTCCTTTGTTCTTGCGGTCGGCTCGTTGATGTTCGCCGTCTGTGGCAGACCCACCGTCGAATCCGGGGTGTCCCGTTTTGTGCAGAAGCTGGCTTCCGGAATCCTCGGATTCTATGTTGTGCAGTCGCTTGCCGGCGATGTATGGAAGCCGGTAAGCGAACGTGCGATGGCTCCGTTCCTCGCCAATGCCGCGGCTGCCTCTTCGACCACGCACTTTGGCTGGATATTGGCGTGGCTTGCGGTGGGAATCGCTTTTTCCGCAGCGTTCGTGGTGGTGGTTTGCGTGTGTGACCGCCTTGTGCGGCAGCCGTTGCTGCGTGCCATGAAGCTGATTCATTGAATGCCATGCGGTTTTGCATGTGATTGCGGCGAAACGCGATGCCGACTCCGCTGAAAATGGTCGGAACCGCGCTATCTTGCGATTTCGATCGCATGTGTTAACCTAGGAAACCTTTTTGTGTCCTTCTGTCTTCTTTTGTGAGTATCTTGTGAGATGAAGAGATACGGTGTGCGCACGTGCGAATTTCGGCAGAAAGTCGGCGGTACATGCCGCTTCACAGTGATGATGAAAGGACCTATCAACCATGGCCATCAATCCTCCCGTTGACGCCACCCAGACCCCGGAGTGGGCCGCACTGCAGAAGCACTACGACGAGCTGCAGTCCGAGGGCATCAGCCTCAAGCAGTGGTTCGCGGATGACGCCGAGCGCGTCGAGAAGCTGAGCTTCGAAGCCGGCGACCTGCACTTCGACCTGTCCAAGAACCTGATCAAGCCGGAAACCCTGCAGCTGTTCGCAGACCTGGCCAAGGCCGTCAAGCTCGACGAGCGCACCAAGGCCATGTACACCGGCGTGCACATCAACAACACCGAAGACCGCGCCGTGCTGCACACCGCGCTGCGCCCTCCGGCCGAAGACGCCGGCAAGTACATCGT
>CAVEVJ010000170.1:0-2132 GCA_963619075.1 Acidaminococcaceae bacterium | reverse complement strand
CCCACGCAGAGTCTTCATGCAATGTTCGGAGAAACGAATCACGTCGCCACCGCTGTCTTTCACCGCGAAAAAGCCGATCAGCAGGTCACCTTCCAGCAAACACACCGATTCGCATCCCTCATGCGATTCAAAAGTCTCGATCATGGCGGAGATCGACGGCATCGCCCCCGAAACGGATCTGAGCCGCATGCCGAACGGCATGTAGATGCTGGACGCCGCGAAACCCAGAGCCTCCAGCATGGCATGTCCGTCACGCGCCTCCATGGAGGTGATGTGCACGCCGTCGGCCGGACCCGCCACCAGATGGGCAATCATACCGACGCGTGCGCCGCCGTCAAGGTAGAGCGCCAGCACCGGGGAAACGATCTGGCTGATTTTCCGGCGCATCGGCTCATCGAACATCGTGTTGCGTTGCGATATCTCCAATGCTCCAAACGGACGCTGCTGATCGGACAGCGCCAGTACCACGTTCGAAGCCAGGTCGTCCTCGATATGCCGTCCGGCACGGGCGACCTGCAAACCGTCCATATCGAAAATGGCGACGCTTTCGTCAAACAGCCGCGCAATCACCTCGGCAACGGACTGGACATCGCCCGCCCGGGCAAGTTCGGCACGCAATGAAGTGGACATAACGTCCATCTGCATCTGCATGCGCATCTGACCACGCACGATCATGGTGTTGACATGCTGGCAGATATCCACGAACGGAATGCGATGATGCAGTCCGACGATGGTCAGTCCTTCTTTCCGCGCCGCCCGAGTCAAGCCATCCGGCAGATCGGTCACTTCCTCCACCAGCTCCACCACCAGAGCCGCGATGCCGGCATCCACCAAGCTTTTCGCATAGTCACCGAGTCGGGATTCACGTCCATCGGCAATCAGGGATCGCCCTTCGACCACCAACAATTCGCCACCGGTAAGGAACGATGCGACATCCTCACGCTCATTCGTGAACACCCATCGCACCGCCATGTCCAGATTGCCGGCCGCCGTCTCAACGCATGGCGAAGCGGTTGAAAACAAGTCATCATCAAGCACATCCCTGACCGTAACGACCATACAAACCGTCCATTCCAAAGTAATACACACGTCACATCCAGTAACGTCCCTGCAAAGCGATACGCCGACAATAACCGCCAACGATTACGTCAACGGCTTCCGTCGTAACCAGATGGATACATGACAAAACGTCTGCACGGAGCCCGTAACGAAGGAGCACACCATGAGCACGCAATTGTTCACCAACGCACATATCGCCACCGGCAAGCCCGGCAGCACTGCCGCCGAAACCGCGCCGATTCAGGACATCCTCGTCAAGGATGGCATGTTCGTCGAGATCGCGCCGAACCTCATAGACAGGCTCTCCGCGCAGGGCAAAGACCTGTCAACCGTGGAAATCACCGATCTTGGAGGAAAACTAGTCTGCCCTCCGTTCTGCGACACGCATCTGCACCTCGATTACGTGTTCACCGCCCGCAAGCCGGGAGCCGTGAACGAATCGGGCACACTGTTCGAAGGCATCCAGCGGTGGAGCGAGACGAAATCCGATTTGACCGTCGAAGAGATCAAGGAACATGCGAAGATCGGCATCGCCAAAGAGATGCGCCACGGCGTGCAGTTCATCCGTTCGCACGCCGACGTCACCGACCCGAACCTCACATCCCTGAAGGCATTGCTGGAGCTCAAGGAGGAGCTGAAAGACACCGTTACGCTGCAGATCGTGTCCTTTCCGCAGGAAGGCATGTACTCCTATGAGGGACCTCACGGCGAATCCGGCGCAGAGTTGGTCGAGGAGGGCCTGAAGATGGGGGCCGACTGTGTGGGAGGCATCCCGCATTTCGAACAGTGCCGCGAATTCGGCGAACGTTCCATGCATACCGTGGTCGAACTGGCTTCGAAGTACGACAGGCTCATCGACGTGCACTGCGACGAAACCGACGATCCGAATTCCCGATATCTGGAATTGCTGTCGGCACTTGCCTATCGTGCGGGAATAGGTGCAAGAACCACGGCCAGCCATACCTGCTCGCTGGGTTCGGCGGATAACGCCTATTTCTTCCATCTCACCAAGCTGCTCAAGGCCGCGCAGATCAATTTCGCATGTGCGCCTACGGAGAACCTGTATCTTCAGG
>CAVEVJ010000169.1:0-7921 GCA_963619075.1 Acidaminococcaceae bacterium | reverse complement strand
GTTGAAAAGACGTGCGCTCGTCACACAGACGCGTTACTGTTATTGCCATGCCTACTTTCACCAAAGAAGAAATCGTGCATTTGGGCGATTTGGCCCGAATTGCATTGACAGATGAGGAAATCACCCGTCTGCAGGGCGATCTGAACGTCATCGCCGAGTCCATCAACATGGTTCAGGAAGTCGCCACGGACGACGTGGAACCGACCGCGAATCCGATTCCGCTGGAGGCCTACCTGCGTCCGGACGTTCCCGTGACTCCGCTGACCCAGCAGGAAGCAACCGCAGGCGCTCCGGTCTCCGAGTCCGGCATGTTCGTGGCCCCGCGCATTCTGGGAGAGGAGTGACATGAGCACCACTGAACTCGTAAAGCTGTCCGCCGCCGAGATGGCGGCCAAAGTCAAGGCCAAGGAAGTGTCCAGCCGTGAACTGGTCGAGGCGCACCTCGAAGTCATCGAAGCCGCCGAGCCGAGCGTCAAGGCATTCCTGAAGGTCTCCGGCGACGAAGCCCTCGAGCAGGCTGATGCCTTCGACGCCAAGTCCGATGAGGAGAAGGCGCAGCTGCCGGAACTCGCCGGCGTGCCGATCGCCATCAAAGACATGATCGTGACCAAGGGCATCGAAACCACCGCGGCGTCCAAGATCCTCGAAGGCTGGGTACCTCCGTACGACGCGACCGCCATCGAAAAGCTCAAAGCCGCGGGCATGCCGCTGCTGGGCAAGACCAACCTTGACGAATTCGCACAGGGTTCCTCCACCGAGCATTCCGCATACCAGACCACTTGCAATCCGTGGGATACCGAACGTGTTCCTGGTGGTTCCGGTGGTGGTTCCGCCGCGGCCGTGGCGGCATTCGAAGCGCCGCTCGCCCTTGGTACCGATACCGGTGGATCCATCCGTCAGCCGGGCTCGCTGACCGGAACCGTGGGCGTCAAGCCGACTTACGGCGGTGTCTCCCGTTTCGGTGCGATCGCTATGGCTTCCTCTCTTGACCAGATCGGCCCGTGCTCCCGTACCGTGCTCGATTCGGCTCTTCTGCAGGAAGTGATCGGAGGCCACGACAAGCGTGATTCCACCTCTATTCCGGAAGGCCCGCGTCCGATGGTCGCAGCCGCCCGCGAAGGCATGAAGCGTGACCTGAAGGGTCTCAAGGTCGGCCTGATCAAGGAACTGGGCGGTGAAGGATTCCAGCCTGGTGTTATGGCCCGCTTCAACGAAGGTGTCAAGAAGCTCGAAGAGATGGGTGCTGAGGTCGTTGAGGTGTCTCTGCCTCACCTGCCGTATTCTCTGGGCGCGTACTACATCATCATGCCGTCCGAGGTCAGCTCCAACCTGGCACGCTACGATGGCATGCGTTACGGTTTGCGCGTCATGCCGCCGGCAGGCGTTCCGCAGACCGCGGCCAATATGATGGCCTACACTCGTGAGGCCGGCTTCGGCGACGAGGTCAAGCGTCGTATCATCCTGGGCACCTACGCGCTGTCCGCAGGCTATTACGATGCTTGGTACGGTTCCGCGCAGAAGGTGCGCACCCTGATCATCAACGACTTCAAGAAGGCGTTCGAACAGGTCGACGTGCTCGTTGGTCCGACCAGCCCGGTCACCGCCTTCAAGTTCGGCGAGAAGACCGAAGACCCGATGGCCATGTACGCCATTGACATCACCACCATTCCGGCCAATCTCGCCGGCGTTCCGGCCATGAGCATTCCTGCGGGTCTGAGCGACGACGGCCTGCCGGTCGGCTTCCAGTTCATCGCGCCTCAGCAGCGCGATGAAGCCATGTACAAGCCGGCTGCGGCTCTGGAAGCGGCTCTTGAGGAAGATTGGAACGGTCCGATCTGGCAGTCCCTGAAGACCCCGTGGCTCGACGGACTGAGCAAGTAGAAGCATCGGAGGAAAGAAAACAAAATGGCTGAAAAGTTGATGAAGTACGCCGATGCCGTAAGGAAGTTCGATCCGGTCATCGGTCTGGAAACCCACGTTGAGCTTTCCACTACCACCAAGCTGTTCTGCCCGGCCGAAGTCTCCTTCGGCGGCGACCCGAACACCCAGCTCACTCCGGTGAGTCTGGGTCTGCCGGGTTCCCTTCCGGTGCTGAACGAGGCTGCTGTGGATTACGCGATTAAGCTGGGCTTGGCCCTGCATTGCGAGATCGCCGAGTGGAGCCAGTTCGCGCGTAAGAACTACTTCTACCCGGATATGCCGCGCGATTATCAGATTTCGCAGTACGACAAGCCGACCAACGGCAACGGCTATCTCGATGTTGAGCTGGAGGACGGCACCATCTTCCGTGTTCCGATCGAACGCGCACACATTGAGGATGACGCAGGCAAGAACACCCACGTAGGTGGCGCTGACGGACGTATCGAAGGCGCGAATCACTCGCTGGTCGATTACAACCGTGCCGGCGTGCCGCTGATTGAAATCGTGACCAAGCCGATTGAGGGTGCTGGAGAACGCGCTCCGGAAATCGCAGGCGCCTACATGCGCGCCATCCGCGACATCGTGCGTGCGCTGAACATCTCCCATGCCCGTATGGAACAGGGCAATATGCGCGCCGATGTGAACGTATCCTTGCGTCTGAGCGCTTCCGATCCGTTCGGAACCCGTTCCGAAACCAAGAACGTGAATTCGTTCCGCGGCATCGAGAAGACCGTTCAGTATGAGATTCGCCGTCAGGCATCCATTCTGAGCGAAGGCGGCGAAGTGCTGCAGGAGACCCGCCACTGGGATGAGGCTTCGCAGACCACCGCCGGCGGCCGAGTGAAGTCCGATGCGGATGATTACCGCTACTTCCCGGATCCGGATCTGGTCATGCTGCACATCACCAAGGAGCATATCGAAGAGCTGAAGGCTCAGATGCCCGAGATGCCGCGCGAGCGCCGCAACCGACTGAAGGCCGAGTGGGGCTTCAACGATCTGGAAATGCGTGACGTGCTCAACGCCGACGCTCTGGATCTGCTCGAAGAGACCGTCAAGGCCGGTGCCACCGCCGCGGGCGCCAAGAAGTGGTGGCTGGGCGAGCTGTCCCGTGAGGCCAACGCTAAGGGCGTGAGCCTTGAGGAGCTGTCCATCAGCCCGTCGGACGTGGCCGAGGTCGAAAAGCTCATCGCGGACGGCAAACTCAACGAGAAACTCGCCAAGCAGACCGTTGCCGGTGTGCTTGCAGGCGAGGGCACCCCTGCCGAAGTCGTCGAGAAGCACGGATTCCAGGTGGTTTCCGATGACGGCGCTCTCGAGAAGGCCGTTGACGAGGCGTTGGCCGCGAATCCGGATATCGTCGAGAAGCTCAAGAGCGGCAATATGAAGCCGATGGGCGCGATTATCGGTGCCGTCATGCGCGCAACCCGCGGCCAGGCCGACGCGAAGGCCGTGACCAAGATCGTTATGGGCAAGATCAAGTAGACGAGTAATCCAATCGCTGAAATTAAGCCGTAAACGAGCGTAAATAACCTCCCGTTTTCTGACGCGTTGAAATGTTGGAAGACGGGAGGTTTTTGTATATGACCATCACAAGCGTCTTTTCAGATGCACTTTTTCATATGCGCTCATATGCATGCTTGTACCCACGTGCCGTACATTTCACTGGAGACACTCTGAGAAACAGGAACACGGCAACGTTCACAAGTTGAGACTGACCGTCTCAGGAAACGTTTTCGATGATTTTTGGCGGAAATGTCGGTTTTGCCTCCCAGCCTTTCCACAGTCGAGTACAATACCGTCGGTAATGGATTGCGGCAGCAGCCGCAAACCGAATGACATGGGGGAAAGAATCATGCCAGAGAATGTTGAAGCGACGGCAGTGAACGTATCACGAGAACTTCCTGCACAGCTCGTCATTCCGTCAATCAAAGGCGAGATGGTGCGATTGCGCCCGGCCAAGGTCGAAGACCTTAGCCGCATGGACACCATCGAAGCGTACGTCGGCGCGTCCGGCATTACCGGCAAGGACCGCGTGGCCGAACGTGGCGCGGTCCATGCGTGGGTGCATCGTTCCGTAGCCTGGAGCAATGGCGAAAAACCGAGCGAGTCCGGAGTAGGGGACCCGGAATTCCGCCGCACGGTAGCCTGGTCCATCATCACGGAGGCGGACCACGATGGAGACGGTGAAATCGACGCCTCATCCTCCAACAACGTCATCGGCATGATCTTCCTGATTGACATCGACGGCTGGGCCCGTTCCGCCCGCATCCAGGTGGTGCTCGGCAAGGACTTCCGCGGTCGTGGCTATTCGCGTGACATCATGCCGCGTGTCATGACCTACGGTTTCGCGTCGGAACCCGCCGGGTTGGGCATGCACCGCATCTGGGTCGCGGTTCCGGAGCAGAACACGCGTTCCGTGTCCGTGTACCAGTCACTGGGATTCGTGCCGTCCGGCCGCTCCCGCGACGCGCTGTGGAACGCATCCCAGAATTGTTATCAGGACCTGATTGTCATGGACACGCTGGCCGACGAATATGATCCGATCCGTTCCCTCGACGCGTTCGGCATGCACCTGATCGAAGACAATCCCGGAGTCAAGGAAGCGTTGAGCGCCCGCGAGCATTCGATCGCCATTCAGATTAACAGGAAGGACGATGACGATTCCGTGGCCGAGCAGCTTCAGCAAGCTCTGCAGGAGCAGCTTCAGAAAGTCCAATCCGTACAGCCGGTTGATTTTCGGAAGGAAGATGGCGATTCTCCGCGCGTCGATGCGGTCGTCGAACAGGATTCCAAGGAAGACAGCGATGCTCCGGTGAAAGGCGACGTCGAAGAAAGCTGGCCGTACGCTTCGGAGGAACGCAAGACATCGAAGGAAGCTTGGTGGCGCACGCTTGGTCGTGGGCGCAAGCGTGACATGGAAGGTAAGTGATGAGCGCCGAGGATCTCGACAATTACGAAACCGACGCCGAACTGGCGTTGTATAAGGAGTACCGCGACGTCATCAAACTGTTCACCTACGTTGTGGAGACGGAACGACGTTTCTATCTTGCCAACAAGGTCGATTTCAACGTGCGTTCCGCAGGACAGGACGTGTATTTCGACGTGCGGCTGACCGACGCTTGGGTGTGGGACGTGTATCGTTCCAGCCGTTTCGTCAAGAACGTGCGCATCGTCACCTTCAAGGATGTGAACGTCGAGGAAGTGCAGAAAACCGACATCGACATTCCCGACGACATCCACTGATCTGGAGAGATTCGTTTTCGACGCAAGTCCGCCTGTTTCCGGACATTGTGCGCCTATGATGCCGCTTTCCGTCCGTAGGGAGGCGGCGTCACGCATATTGCGCATATGCGGATTATGGAAGTTGATTGCGGGCGATTCCGGTGGAAAATGCCAGTGGGGAAGCGCGGTTCGGTACGTGCGGCTTTGCCTTGAGGGGTTAGTTTTGTGTGCATGAACACATATGCCGCGTGCGGTTCCGTGCCTTCCGATAGACTGTCTGGGATTTGTTTTTATAAGGAGACCTAAAGTGACGCAAAAGCAATCCGTGGTGATTATCGGCGGCGGTCCTGCAGGCTTGACCGCTGCATGGGAGCTCGTCAAGGACGGCGGCTCCGAGAAATATGACGTGACCGTGCTGGAAGCCACCCGCGAGTTCGGTGGCATCTCCCGTACCGTCAAGCATGGCGGCAATCGCATGGACATCGGCGGCCATCGCTTCTTCTCGAAGGACGAACGCGTTATGGACTGGTGGAAGGAGGTCCTGCCGTTGCAGGGCGCCCCCAGCTATGACGACAAGAAGCTCGGGCGTGAACACGACATGGAGCCGGGCGGCCCGGATCCGGAAATCGAAGACAAGGTGATGCTCAAGCGCCACCGCGTGTCTCGCATTTACTGGAATCGTCATTTCTTCGATTACCCGATTTCCCTGACCCCCAACACACTGAAGGCCATGGGACCGAAGCTGACGCTGGTTGCCGGTTTCAGCTATCTGAAGTCGATGGTGCACAAGCTGCCGGAAACCAATCTTGAGAACTTCTACATCAACCGTTTCGGTCGCAAGCTGTACTCCATGTTCTTCGAAGGCTACACCGAGAAGCTGTGGGGCCGCCATCCCTCCCAGATTTCCGCCGACTGGGGTGCGCAGCGTGTCAAGGGTCTGAGCATCATGGGCGTGCTGAAGAACGCCTTCGCCAAGCTCATGCCGAAGAAGCGCGACAATTCCGAGGTCGAGACCTCGCTCATTGAGGAATTCTGGTACCCGAAGTACGGTCCGGGCCAGCTTTGGGAAACCGTTGAGGCCAACTGCGAGGCTGCTGGCGTGAAGGTGATCACCGACGCCAATGTGGTGGAGATCCGCCAGGCCAATGGCAAGATCGGTTCCGTTGTATACGTGGATTCCGAAGGCAACCGCACCGAACTGGCCGCGGACGACTTCATCTCCTCCATGCCGGTCAAGGATCTGATCGAAGCGGTCGACGCTTCCGACAAGCCGGCTCCGAAGGACATGACCGAAATCGCCACAGGTCTGCCGTACCGCGACTTCGTTACCGTCGGTCTGCTCGTCAAGCACATGCGTCTGAAGAACACCACTGATATCCCGACTCTCGGCAATCCGCCGATTGTGCCGGACTGCTGGATCTACGTTCAGGATCCGGGCTATAAGGTCGGCCGTCTGCAGATTTTCAACAACTGGAGCCCGTATCTGGTCGACGACGTTGACGACACTGTGTGGATCGGCCTCGAATACTTCTGCGAGGAAGGCGACTCCTTCTGGAACATGTCGGATGAGGATGCCACCAAGTTCGCCATCCAGGAGCTCACCCGCATGCAGGTGATCAACGGACCTCAGGACGTGCTCGACTCGCACCGCGAACGCGTCAAGAAGGCGTATCCGGCCTACTTCGACACCTACGACCGCATGCCGGAACTCGTGGAGTACCTCGATTCCTTCGGCAACCTCTACTGCGTGGGACGTAACGGCCAGCACCGCTACAACAACATGGACCACTCCATGGCCACGGCCATCGAGGCCGTCGGAAACATCAAGTCCGGCAAGACCTCCAAGAAGAACGTGTGGTCCGTGAACACCGATAAGTCCTACCACGAAGAGAAGTAACCTTCCTCAACTTTCCTCAACCTTCTGGAAACCTCTTCGGAAGGTTGGAAGGTTGAGTCCGTGGCGGCGAGACCTGCTTCCGAGCCCGTTCGGCAGTGGCCGACGGGCTTTTTCGATGCCTGTTTGCCTTGGTCTGGGCGGCGTTGTAAAGTTACCTACGTCCGATGGGGGTGAGATTTCGCCACGGACGTTCATCGAGCGGATTTTCCGATTCTCTTTTTTAAGCCGTTGCAGGCGTGCGCCGGCAAGGCCAAGGAAAGGCATAACAAGTGGCAACCAGCCCGAATCTTGAAGATATGAAATTGCCTGAGCTCAAGGAGCTCGCAAAGCAGATAGGACTTCGCGGTACCTCCACCATGCGCAAGCCCGAACTCATCGCAACGCTGCAGGCCGCCCGTTCAGGCGGCGATGCCCCGGCAGGCGTCACCGTGCGTGCGCCGAAGTCCGCTGCCACAGCTCCCGCCGAAGACACTGCGGTCGTGGCGGAAGAAACCGAAAAGCAACCTGAGGAGTCCAAGAAGAAGGAAGACTCCTCCGAAGGCAAGTCGAAGAGCCAGCAGCGCGATCGTGGCAATCAGATTGAACGTAATGAGCGCCGCAAGAAGCCGCAGCGTGCCGAACAGCATGCCGAGAACGTGGAGGGGGACATCCTCTCCGCGGTGAACGTGCTCGACGCGTTGGATGAGGCTCCGAAGCGTCGTCGTCGTGACGACGAAGTCGGCAACGACCTTCTGGCCGAGCTGGGACTCGACGACGCCTCGCCGAAGCCGGAGGAGCGCCGTCGCCGCCGCAACGACGATTCCGACAACGAGCCTCGCCGTCGCCGCCGCGCTGTGGAGGAAATGAAGGGGGAGGATGTCGTACGTGACCTGGATGACATCC
>CAVEVJ010000168.1:0-3600 GCA_963619075.1 Acidaminococcaceae bacterium | reverse complement strand
GTCTTGGCGCGGATAAGGACCGTGCGGTCGCGGCGCTTCAGGAATTCACGCCGGGCGGGCATCGCATCCAAACCGTGGCCACGGCGACAACCGAAGATGGTGGCACCATACGGTTCGTTGACGATTCCAAAGCCACGAACGCCCATGCCGCAAAGGCGTCGTTGACCAGCTTCGCGGACAAGTCCGTCGTATGGATCGCAGGCGGGCTCGCCAAGGGAGGACGTTTCGAACGTCTTGTGGCCGATCAATCGCATGTGATCAAAGCCGCGGTAATCATCGGTGTGGAACAAGAACCGATGCTGGACGCATTCAAGACGAGCGCTCCCGACATTCCTCTGACGGTCATCGATCCCTCTGATCGGACCGTCGTCATGGAGAAGGCCGTCGAAGCCGCTGGCGAGTATGCGCAATCCGGTGATGTGGTGCTTATGGCGCCGGCCTGCGCTTCCATGGATCAATTCAAGTCGTACGCTGACCGAGGCAACCAGTTCGCCGAACAGGCCAGACGTTGGGTGAGTGAGCATGGGGAAGCCTAGAAGCGCGCGCAGCGTCTCATCGTCAGGCGTGAAAAGGAATGCGGGAAACACCGAGCAAAAGGCGCGGAAAAGCGGCACGAAGACCAAAGCGCGTGGCAAGGCCGGAAAAATCGGCAAAGCCGTAAATAACGACGCTGATTTTAGTGAATTCGTGGGGATGCGTAGCCTGACCAACCCGTTGTGGTGTTATCACGGATTTCAGCTGGCCGTTGTCATCCTTACGCTGTTCGGCGTCATCATGGTGTTTTCCAGCTCGTCCGTAACGCTGATTAGTAATGGGCAATCACCGTGGAACCAAGCCATCAGACAGGGCTTATACTGCGTCGCGGGAATTGTTGTCGCCATAGTCGCGATGTGTTTTCCGTATAACAAGTATCGGCAATGCAGCTTTCCCATCCTGCTCGGGGCTATCGGTTTGCAGCTGCTGACCTTGACCCCGTTTGGCGTGGAAGTCAACGGAAACAAAGGTTGGATTGGCATTGAAGGCGTGTTCACCATGCAGCCCGCGGAGATCGTCAAGCTTGCATTGTGCATATGGATGCCGAGGGAACTGATTGACGCCCGCAAGCGTGTGCGTAAGGAAGGAATGGTCAAAGCGTATTCGAAATTGGCGCTTGGATATCTATGCAGCCTCGGATTCGTGATGCTTGGCAAGGATCTCGGTACGGGCCTGATCGTTCTTGCGATTGGCGCGATCGCCCTGTTCCTTGGAGGGTTTCCCGGAAAATGGTTGCTTGCTCTGGGTGGTCTCGGAGTCGCGGGGGTCGGTGGATTGGTCATTACCAGTCCGAACCGTCTGAACCGTATCCTGGCCACGTACCAGACCTGTTCCGCATCTGATTTGCAGGGTGTGTGCTATCAGGCTGTGCATGGCAAGTATGCGATCGCATCGGGCGGGTTGCTTGGCGTTGGTATAGGAAATTCGGGAGAGAAGTGGGGATATCTCCCCGAAGCGCATAACGACTTCATCTTCGCCATCATCGGAGAGGAAACGGGCTTCGTCGGCGCTGCGATGGTGATTCTGCTGTTCATGGTATTGGGGTGGTGCATGTTCGTGGTGGCGCTTCAGGCGCGAAACCAGTACATCACCATCGTCATCTCATGCATCGCCGTATGGATTGTTGGACAGGCGTTCATCAATATCGGCGTTGTGGTCGGGCTCTTCCCGGTCATGGGCGTGCCGATGCCCTTCGTATCGGCGGGTGGATCTTCGCTAATCATGTGTCTTGCCGCGGCGGGCGTGGTCATCAGCATGATGAGAGGTCAGCCCCAGATACAAGCGGAAACGCGCAGACTGTGAATTGGAGCCATCGGTGGTTCGCCTCCGATGGCTTTTGCATATGCCGGTCGTAGCCGAAATGTGATTATCGCCGGTGGATTCGCCGATGGGGCGCTTTGCCGTTGGCAATTGGGCTAAGCTCGTGTGGTATGACCAATCAGAAGCATATCGTTCTTGCCGGTGGCGGAACTGCCGGCCATGTCAATCCTTTGCTTGCGGTGGCGCACGTGATTCGCGATCTTGAGCCGGACGCCGATATCGCGGTGGTGGGTACCGCGGTCGGATTGGAAAAGGATTTGGTTCCACAAGCCGGTTTTGAATTGGAGACGATTGAAAAGGTTCCGTTCCCTCGCCGTCCCAATATGGCGGCGCTGAAATTCCCCGCGCAATGGAAAGCCGAAACACAGAAGGTACGGGAGATTCTGACGCGTCACAACGCCCAAGTGGTTGTCGGTTTCGGCGGATACACATCCGCTCCGGTATATGCCGCCGCACATAAGATGGGCATTCCGATTGCGATTCATGAGCAGAACGCACGCGCCGGTATGGCCAACAAACTGGGTGCGCGATGGGCGGACATGATTGGCGCGGCCTATGCGCAGACCGGGCTGAAGCCTCGTAAAGGGGTGGAAGTCGAGCGTGTGGGCTTGCCGCTGCGCCCCGCCATCGCGGATTTGGCTTCCGCTTTGGAAAAGGATCGTGCCGCGACGCGTCGTTCCGCGGCGCAAAGCCTTGGCGTTGATCCGGATCGCCCCTTGGTGGTCATTACCGGAGGCTCCCTTGGGGCGGTGAATGTCAATCGTGCGGTGGCCGCCAGCGCGAAGGAGCTGCTTGACCATGCACAGGTGATTCATCTGACGGGCAAGGGCAAAGATGAAGAGGTGCGCTCTTTGATGTCCGTAAGCGCGGGTGACGGTGTGCTCGGTCGGCTTGGCTCTGATCATGCTACGGATGGCGATTACCGGGTCGAGCCATATCTGGAACGTATTGATTTGGCTTTCGCATGCGCCGATCTGATTATCTGCCGTTCCGGTGCGGGCACGGTTTCGGAATTGACTGCTCTGGGTCTTCCCGCGATTTATGTTCCGCTTCCTATCGGCAACGGCGAGCAGAGGTTCAACGCCCAGCCGGTGGTAGATGCCAAGGGTGGCCTCATGGTGGCCGATCGTGAGTTCACGGCCGATTGGGTCAGGCGGCATGTTCCTCAGGTGTTGTCCGATGCCGAGGCGCTGTCGGAATATGGAAGGAACGCATGGCAGTATGGCATACGAGACGCGGCTGATGTCATGGCTCGAAAAGTGCTGGCCCTTATCTGATTCGGTCCGACGTTCTTGAAACGGCGTATATGGCCACGCCTGTGCACAGACCATGGGTGTGGCCATAATGGAGTGAGCTTGAAATCAATGTGCAAGGGGAGCAGTCGTGTCTGACAACCAGCGTGATGCCGGTACCATCGTTCTTGATCCAACTTATGCGTCGTTCGGACCGCAGGAGCGTGTGGCCGACCTTGGCAAAACCCATTTTATCGGTATAGGCGGTGCGGGTATGAGCGTACTCGCCGAAATGTTGCATGAGCAAGGCGTGAACGTCGATGGCTCCGATCGTGAGCCAAGTGCGAAGACCGAGCGTCTGCAAAGTATGGGAATCACCGTCGAATTCGGTCAGCGAGCCGAAAACGTCGCTGGCAAGAACACGGTCGTGTTCTCCAGCGCGATCAAAGCCGATAATCCGGAAATCGTCGCAGCGTATGAGGCGGGGAAGCGTATCGTGCATCGTAGTGACATT
>CAVEVJ010000167.1:0-2277 GCA_963619075.1 Acidaminococcaceae bacterium | reverse complement strand
TTCGGACAGGTGCCTTGAAGACGGACGTGCGCGGACCATATACGTGGTGGTCGGACCGGAAGGCGGCATCAGCGATTCGGAAGTGGAATCCTTCACCGACGCGGGCGCGCAGGTCTGCGTGCTGGGAACGAACATCCTGCGGGCCTCCACGGCCGGACCAGTGGCGCTGTCACTGCTTTCCCGCGCATTGGGGCGCTACGCCTGACGACATGACGATTCAATGCGGGTAATTATCCCGGTTGGGCAATAGCATGGTAGGGAACGTTTCCCTGCATGGAAGGAGCATCATGAGCGACAAGGATTGTCTGTTCTGCAAGATCATCGCCGGCGAGATCCCGAGCGAAAAGGTGTATGAGGACGACACCACCTACGCGTTCAAGGACATCAATCCGAAAGCCAAGGTGCACGTGCTGGTCGTGCCGCGAGACCATTACGGCAACGTGTCCGAACTCGCGGCGGCCGATTCCGCGCAGCTCGCCCACATGACACAGATCGCGCAGAAGATCGCCGATGACGAATTCAACGGTGCCTTCCGACTGGTCTTCAACACCGGACTCGACGCCGGACAGACCGTCTTCCACGTGCATGCGCACGTACTCACCGGAGAAAAGCTCGACGAGTAGGACGGGCGGTCGGATATAACCCACGTCCGACGCGTATTTCGACATATTCGAATCTCGAACATCAGAAGAGGTTTTGTGGCCACCACAACACGTACCATCGCCATCCCACAGCAACTCGACCCGGTAGCGGTCCTCGGCCCCGTGGACGAAGTGCTCAGAGAAGTGGAACGGGCGTTCCCCGACCTGACCATCATCGTCAGAGGCAACCGCATCGCGATCATGTCTCGCTCCAGCAAATCCGAATCACAGGCGGCGCAGGCCGAACATGTGATCGCCGATATCATCCAGGCCGCCTACACCGCGCCGATGGACGCCGATACGGTACGACGCATGCTGGAACAGAACGTGCTGAAAAACGACGTAAGGGCCACCAGACCGGGGCATGGACGGGTCGTGGAGGAACTGCGTTTCGCCGACAGGCGGCAATCTTCCACGGCCAGCCGGGAAGCGAAGGCCGACAGGCGCAAACCGCATGTGCCCGGAGTCATCACGTTCGCCCTCGGCAAACCGGTGCGTGCGAAAACCGCCGGACAGATCGCCTACATCAACGCCATCGAATCGAATACGATCACTTTCGCGATCGGGCCGGCCGGAACCGGAAAAACGTATCTTGCGGTGGCGAAGGCCGTGCGCGCATTCCAAGATCATCAGGTGCGCCGCATCATCTTGACCCGACCTGCCGTGGAAGCGGGGGAGAACCTCGGATTCCTACCCGGCACGCTGAACGAGAAGGTCGACCCGTATCTGCGTCCGCTCTACGACGCGCTTTCCGACATGCTGGGCGCCGACCAGCTCAAACGTTATATGGATGACGGCGATATCGAGGTGGCGCCTTTGGCATACATGCGTGGACGCACCCTCAACGACGCGTTCGTGATACTCGACGAAGCGCAGAACACCACGGAACAGCAGATGAAAATGTTCCTCACACGTCTCGGATTCAACACCAAAATGATCATCACCGGCGACGTGACCCAAGTGGATCTGACCGTACCGAAATCGGGACTGGCCACCATCGAACGCATCCTCGGCGGCATTGCCGGCATAGCCTTCGCGCACCTGAACCCGCAAGACGTGGTCCGTCATGAACTGGTAGGCAAAATCGTGGCCGCCTACGACAAACACACGGCCATCGCGGGAGACCACAGCAGACGGTCACGCGGAGGAACCTCCTCCGGGCGCGACGAACAAAACGTCGAACGGCCGGCCGACGACGAACATCCTGAAAGGAACGCCGATGAGCGTTGAAGTGACCAATGAGACAGCCTGGCAGATCGACGCCAAGATATTCTCCGACCTCGGCATATGGGTCATGGACCAGATGCGTGTGAGCACACAGTCCGACCTGACCATCATGTTCGTGGACCCGGACCCGATCGCGCAACTGCACATGCGTTGGATGAACCTCGAAGGACCGACCGACGTGATGAGCTTCCCCATGGACGAACTACGCCCGGGAGACGGACGCACCGTCATGGAAGGCGTGCTCGGAGATATCGTAATCTGCCCATGGGTGGCCGCCCAGCAGGCTCTTGCGGCCGGACACAGCGCCATGGAGGAAATGATGCTGCTGACCATCCACGGAACGTTGCATCTGCTCGGATACGACCATGTGACACCGGAACAGGAACGACAGATGTTCGGATTGCAGCGC
>CAVEVJ010000166.1:0-7130 GCA_963619075.1 Acidaminococcaceae bacterium | reverse complement strand
GGGTCACCCCGACCGCGCTGAGATGGTCGCACAGTTCCGGACGCTGGGTCAGGCAGAACTCGCATTGACCGCAGTATATGTTCGGATCGACGGCCACGCGATCGCCGACCTTGACGTTGGTGACTTCGGAACCCACCGCGGCCACGACGCCCGAGTTCTCATGGCCAAGCACGATCGGCGGCACTGCCGCGGCGGATCCCGGCCGGCCGGCATATAGATCATGATCCGTTCCACAAACGCCCGCGTATGCGGTATTGATCAACACTTCATTCGACAAGATCTCAGGAGTGGCCAGATTCTGGATTTCGAATTCCTTTACGCCAGTGAGCACCAAAGCCTTCATCATCGTTCCTTTCCACTTTGAAAGCCCTTATCCGGCAGACCATTCCGCCCGATAGCCCACGACTATACGCTTTTTTAAATTGTTTTGCAAATTCCTTTTCATAAAGTTTTTCACAAAGCGCGTCGAGTCACCTACCCCCAACGCAGAGCCAATCGCCGGAACCCCAGAAAGCAACGGTCAAACATGCCTTTTATATCAACGAATCGGCGTTTGCTGTCGCTTACAATTGGGTCTATGAAAAATCCGCCTTTGCATCGCTACGCGACACGCCCCGGACTGTATTTCACCGAAGATGGCGGAGCGGACGCCGTTGTCCGATCCGAATCCGCAACCCGGGCATGGTTCTGCGTTTTGGAACCCCTTGACCACCCCAGCCTTTTCTACAACGATGCGACGCGTCTGTTCGGAGACTCCACCGAGTCCTTCATCGAACAGGCGAAGAAGCATCGTGTCTGCACCCGCAGAATCACCTCGCTCAATCTCCGGGAAACGCTGTTCCGCATGGACGGCCCCAATTACGGCCTGTGGTATGTGCACTTGCCCAAAGCCTGGGACGGCATGCAGTACGGATACCGCGTCGACGGCCCCTGGGACCCAAACCATGGAGTGAGCTTCAACCCATACAAACTGTTGCTCGACCCATACGCCAAGGGCATCGAAGGCAAGATGGAACTCCACCCGGGAGCTTTCGCATACGAATGCAAGATTCTGAACGGCAAGGTCAAAGGATCACCCTTCGGTCCGATGAGCACCGTGGATTCGCTTGGACACATGCCGGTTTCCGTGGCCATCGATGATCGGGACACGAACAAACACGACACGGATCCGGAACATCCGCACGTCGCCTGGAGCAAGACCGTCATCTATGAGCTGCACGTCAAAGGATTCACAGCGAACGCACCCTGGCTGCCGAAGGAACTCCGCGGCACATACGCAGGCCTAGCCCATCCTTCCACGCTCTCATATCTGCAGGATCTTGGAGTGACCTCAATCGAACTGCTCCCCATCCAGGCGAAGCAACCGGAACTGTTCCTTCAGGAACGCGGACGGAGCAACTACTGGGGTTATTCCACACTCGGCTACTTCGCCCCGGAAGCCTCATACGCCACCAAGCACGCACAAAAGGCCGGCGCCGGAGCCGTGCGCCAGGAAGTCATAGACATGGTGCGGTCCCTTCATGAAGCGGGATTCGAAGTGATTATGGACGTGGTATACAACCACACCTGCGAATCGGGACCGGAAGGACCTACGATCTGCTGGCGAGGACTCGACAACCTCTCCTACTACCGACGCACCAAGGAAGACCTCAGCCGCCTATACGACACCACCGGCTGCGGCAACACGCTTGATTTCACGAACACGCACGTCACGACGTTCGCCGTGGACTCGCTGCGATACTGGGCGAAACGAATCGGCATCGACGGATTCCGCTTCGACCTTGCCGCCACATTGGCACGGCTCAACGGCGAATTCACCCATCACCATCCGTTCCTCTACGCCCTGCGGTCGGACATTTGGCTCGGCAACCTGAAAATGATCATGGAGCCCTGGGATATCGGCCCCAATGGCTGGCGGACAGGACAGTTCGGCATTCCCTTCGCGGAATGGAACGACCGATTCCGCGATTGCAGCCGCAAATTCTGGCTCACCGATGTGGAACGCAGCCGAAGCGGGCAGTCCTGCGAAACCACCATGCAGGAGCTGGCCACCAGATTGTGCGGGTCGGCCGATCTGTTCGCAACGGACCCCGGTCGCGGATCGACCGCGTCCGTGAATTACGTAGCCTGCCACGACGGTTTCACCACCGCCGATCTGACCATGTACAAAAGAAAGCACAACGAGGAGAACGGCGAAGGCAACCGGGACGGCTCCGATAACAATCTTTCGGTGAATTTCGGACATGAAGGCCCGAGCAACAACCAGATCATCAACGCGCAACGCGAACGTGCGGCGATGAACATGCTAGGAATGCTGATGCTGTCCCTCGGCACGCCGATGCTGCTGGCCGGCGACGAATTCGGCAATTCGCAGAACGGCAACAACAACGCCTACACGCAAGACAACGAGACCACATGGTTGGATTGGGATTGGTTGTACAGCACCGAGCAAACCCCCGAATTCAAACGATTCGATCTCATTTCACGGCTGATTTCGCTGCGCAAGTCACGAAATTCGTACAATCACGAGGATTTCTTCACCCGGCTCAGCGAAATCGGCCTGCTGAAGAAATCCGACCGCGTGCTCTGGTATATGCCCAACGGACAGGCGCCTCGGGATTCCGACTGGACGAACCCGCAGGTGCGGACATTCGCCATGCAGCTGCTTTCCAAAGACGAACCGAATCTGATGGTCTTGGTCAACGGATCCGATGAGGTCTCGCAATTCCACTTGCCTGCGAACATGGAGTGGGAACTGGTTTGGTCATCCGCCGAAATCTCCGGAGAATATCCGGGGCAGGGGGAATCAGTCGAATGCGTGACCAAACTCGAGGAGGAATCCGAGGAAAAACCTGCGGGCCGCTTCCAAGACCATCTGCATCGACTGAACATGATGTATCTGAAATATACGGAAAAGCACGTCGAAGAGCCTGCGGAGCCCCCCGCTGAGGAGATACCGGAACCGGATCCGACCGTATGGACCATACCAGCTCTGAGCGTCAGCGTGATGAAGCAGATTCCGTGACGGCCGTCCTCATAAGCGGTTCATCGCAGTCTGGCTGGCGTTCTTCTTGCCCTAGCCGGCAATCGCCAGCCGGACGCATGCCCGGATAACGGACCGGGCATGCGCGAAAAACGTTCGGCATGCCCCTACCAATTGGCACATATGCCGGCATATACGAGGAAACCCCTCGAATGACGAACATTCGAGGGGTTTCGAATAAAGCAATAAGCTTTAGCGCTTCGAGAACTGCGGAGCGCGACGAGCCTTGTGCAGACCAGCCTTCTTGCGTTCCACGACGCGGGCGTCGCGGGTCAGGAAGCCGGCCTTCTTCAGGGCGGCGCGGTTCGCATCGCGATCGATGGCGTTCAGAGCGCGGGCAACGCCCAGGCGGATTGCGCCAGCCTGGCCGGTGGTGCCGCCACCGTCAACGAGGACGATAGCGTCGAACTTGCCTTCGAGCTTGAGCAGGACGATCGGGGAGTTGACCTCACGCTGCAGCAGCTTAGCCGGGAAGTACTCTTCCAGGGTGCGGCCGTTGATGGTCCACTTGCCGGTGCCCGGAACCAGGCGAACACGAGCGACGGCTTCCTTACGACGACCGGTGCCGTAGCCCGGAGCGATAGCGGAAGTACCGGTGCCAGCGCCAGCGTTGGTCTCGGTGGTGTACGAGGTGAGCTCCTCTTCGGTCTCGAGAACCGCGGAGTTGTTGGTGTTTTCAGCCATGTTTCTTATCTCCCTTCGGTTCACTTAGCCTGCTGCGAGACCTGGGCGATCTCGAAAACCTGCGGCTGCTGGCCTGCGTGCGGATGCTCAGCACCACGGAAGATGTGGAGACGATCCAGCTGGACCTTGGCCAGACGGTTCTTCGGCAGCATGCCCTTGATAGCGGACTTGATGATGCGCTCAGGGTTGGTCTTGAGCAGCTGAGCGTAGCTATCGCGACGCAGACCACCCGGACGACCGGAGTGCATGTACAGTTCCTTGCCCATCTTGTTGCCGGTCAGAGCGATCTTGTCGGCATTGATGATGATCACGTGGTTGCCGGAATCGGCGTGCGGAGCGTAGGTCGGCTTGTTCTTGCCGCGCAGCAGCAGAGCTGCCTGGGAAGAAAGACGGCCGAGCACCACGTCGGTGGCGTCGATGACGTACCAGTCGTGAGTCAGATCAGCTGGCTTCGGAGTGAAAGTTTTCACGATGTACCTTTTCTATATATTGTGTTCCGGACCCTCAACCGCGCCAAACGTTGGTTAGGCGTTGTATTGGTGCCGTTTCAGGTCTCATTATCCGTGGGCTCCCTGAAAGTCCTCGATGGCGAGTGGGAAAAGCGCTTTGAAGGACCCCGTAGGGAAACACAACAATCTACTAGTGTATCGCCTGCCTTGACATTCGGCAACACGAATGAAAGGGGCGCTTCCCGGGAAAAACCGGAAAGCGCCCATGGATCGGAAACGCGATCAGCCGCGCATAATGTCCGCGATTTCCTGCAGACGGGGGTTGTCGAACAGTTCCTCCAGCGTCACGACGTTGCCCTTGCCGTCCGCCAGCGGGATTCGCCAGTTCGGATACTCGTTATTGGTGCCGGGTTGGTTCTGCGTGCGCTTCTCCCCCACGGCATCGACGATGGATGCGGCCATGAGCTTGCATGGTGATCCCTTAAGACCTCGATACAGCGCGTTGATAATCTCATCCTCGTTGGCGAGCTCATCCTGCAGGACGCTTTCGTCGAGATATCCTTCCTCGACGAGCATGTTCAGCATTGCATTGTGCTCGGCTGTGGCGGAAGCCTGAAACTCTTCGACCGGCCCCGACAGCAGTCCAAGCTGTTCACGCAGCTTGACATGGCCGTATTCCAAATAACCGGCGGCCGGAGGCATGTCGTGCGTGTTGACCGACGCAAGCGCGTAAGGTCGCCAATTCTTCGGCGCACGGAACTCGCCGTCGAACTGCTCGAACCATTCCACCGCGCATCCCAGAATGCCGTGTTCCGACAACGATTTGGACACGTAATCCGGCACCACGCCGAGGTCCTCGCCCACGACCACGCCGCCCGCACGGGACGCCTCCAAGGCGAGGATGCCGAGCATGACGTCGGAATCGTAATGCACATAGGTGCCTTCCGTGGCCTTCTTGCCTTCCGGAATCCACCACAGACGGAACAGGCCAAGAATGTGATCGATTCGAACGGCTCCGGCATTGGAGAACATGCCATGCACCATGTCTCGATACACCTTGTATCCGGTATTCTCCAGCGAAATCGGGCTCAGCGGCGGCTGGCTCCAATCCTGACCCTGCTGGTTGAACATATCCGGAGGCGCGCCGACCGTGGCGCCCTTGGCGAACCGTTCCGGATTCCACCACACGTCGGAGCCGGCGGGATGCACGCCAACGGCCATGTCGGAAACGATGCCGATCTTCATTCCCGCATCACGCGCGGCCTGCTGGGCCGCATGGAGCTGCTCCGTGGCGATCCATTCAAGCCAGCGGTAGAACTCGAGCGTATCGGGGAACTGTCCGCGCAACCGTGCGACTTCGTCGGAATCCCGATTGTATTTACGAACCCAGCCGCCGGCCCCTTCCGTGGGCACGCCCCATTTGTCGTAGCACAGACACCAGGTTGCGTAGGATTCGATCTCATCTCCGCATTCGGCCAGATAACTGTCGAACTCGCTACGGCGTTCGGCGCTCAGCCCGGCTTTGTAGATGATCCACAGCGCATTCATCTTCGCACGCCACATGCTGTCTCGATCGATGATCTGGGAGTCACCGTTGAGCATCTCCACCCGATCATGCAAATCGTCGATACGCGCCTTGGCCTCCGCCGACAACGCGGCATACTCCGGCATGCTTTCCGGACGGATATACGTGAAGTTGATGAATCTGCGGGAGATCGGCAGATACGGGGAAGGAGTCAGCGGCGGCACCGGATCGGCGGCATGGATCGGATTGATGAGCATGAAATCCGCGCCGGTCTTCTTCTTGGACTCCACAAGCAGCGTCTTGAGGTCCTCGAAGTCGCCCACGCCCCATGATCCGCTGGAACGGATGGAATACAACTGGCTCATCCAACCCCACAGCGAGCCCTGCTTCATGTCGTCAAGCAGTTCGATCTTTTCAGGAACGCTGATCAGGGTCGCGGTCTCGCACTTGTCTCCCATAGAGACTTCGAGTGTGTGGTATCCGGCTGGCAAATCCGCGGGAATCACCAGCTTCGACGCGAAGACGAATTCCCCATCCGCTTCGAACGCGGTCTCCCCGCTGGCTTCATAAACGATCTCACCCGTGAAGGAATCGCCGTTCTCCAAGGCGATGGACGCCTTGGGAATATCGAACATGCCACCGTGCACCTCAACACGGCTTTCCTTGCCGACAACATGAAGAACGGTCGGAGCCACGACACGGACACGGCGTTCGCGGATGATGGACGAAATGGACTGGTCGATGGCCTCTTCAGTCGAGGCGTCGATGCCAAGCGCCTTGAGCACTGCCACCAGAACATTATCTTCGATTTCATGGTAGTCGTGGCTCATGCCGACATAGCTGGTAGCAACACCGACCAGCTTGGCCAAGCGAATGAGCGGACGTGCGAGACGCGTTGCGTTTTCGGTCTGTTCTGTCATACGTAACAGTTTATGCCCGAACCGGAGAACAGCCCACAAGACTCACCGCAAAGGGTCAGCGCATGCCCTACTTCTCCGACAGCCTCCGCTGTGCGGCGTGAACCACTTCCGGAGAGGGATCCTGCGCAAGTTTGTTCAGCATCTCATCCGAAACGTTCGGATTGAGGGCGACCGCCCTGCGGACCATGGAAGCCAGAACGGCAGGCGCCTTCGGCTCAAGTTCGGTTCCCAGAACGCCCAGGAAGTCGAGCGTGGGCTGGTCCATGTTCGGATCCTGCGCACCTTCAAGCCTCATTTTCCAAGACGTCTTCTTGTTGCGCAATGCGATGTCGCGCACCTGAACGGACTCGTCTTTGGTGAGACGCCCGACCAGCCAGTTCTTGTCGTCCTCATTGGCTGCGACGGCCTTGCGAACACGCTCGGACGAATCGGTGGACAACTTGACCAGAACATTAGGGAACGGCATCGTCTCGGCAAGGAACACACGATCGTCTTCCGGGGTGTTCGGA
>CAVEVJ010000165.1:0-5335 GCA_963619075.1 Acidaminococcaceae bacterium | reverse complement strand
ACTCATCCCCGCCAAAGGCAAGGAAGGCGAAGACGGGTACGAGCCGGAAGTTCCCGGCGGAATCGGCGAGGAGGACTTCCTCACCCTCGTGCTGCCGTACATCAAAACCGCCCGCGAAGGCGTGGAACGACTGGGCGTGCTGCTTGAGGAGTACGGCACGTACGAGATGAACGGCGTTGCCTTCTCCGACGTCGACGAGATCTGGTGGCTGGAAACCGTCGGCGGACATCATTGGATCGCCAAGCGTGTGCCGGACGAGGCGTACGTGACCATGCCGAACCAGCTGGGCATCGACGAATTCGACCTGGAAGACGCCCTGGGCAACCAGGAGGACCACATGTGCTCCGCTGACATGGCCGAATTCATCGAACGCAACCATCTGGACCTGTCCGTGGAGAACACCACCCCGTTCAACCCACGTGACGCATTCGGCTCCCACTCCGACTCCGACCACGTGTACAACACGCCCCGCGCCTGGTACATGCAGCGTTTCCTCAACCCGTACGACGAGCAGTGGGACGGCCCGGACGCCGACCATACCCCGACGTCCAACGACATTCCGTGGGCACGGCAGCCGGAACGCAAGATCACCATCGAAGACGTGAAGTACGTGCTGAGCTCCCACTATCAGGGCACTCCGTACGATCCGTACGGAAAACTCGGCGACCAGCACACCCGCCACATGTTCCGTCCGATCGGCATCAATCGCCAAAGCCAGCTCGCGGTCATGCAGATTCGCCCGTACCGCCCGCAGGTGAGCCGTGCCATCCAGTGGATCGCCTACGGTTCCAACCCGTTCAACACGCTGGTGCCGTTCTTCCCGAACGTCGATTCCACACCGAAGTACTTGGAGGACACCACCACCCGCGTGACCTCGGAGAACTTCTACTGGGAGAACCGCATCATCGCGGCCCTGTGCGACGCCAGCTTCGCCGACACCGCCAATGCGGTCGAGCGTTATCAGGAGAAGACCGGAGCCATGGGCCACCGACTGATCGCCGACACCGATGAGCGTATCGAGCAGCTGTGCGGGAACACGGTGGACGAGTTCGACGCCGAGGACGAGTTCGGCGATGTGCAACCGATGGAGCCGGACGACATCATCGAAGCCATCCGCAACCCCCAGGCGCGCGAAATCCTTGCCGAGGCCAATGAGACCATGGCCGCGAAGCTCAAGGAGGAAACCGACAAGCTGCTCGATTCCGTGCTCTACACCACGAGCATGAACATGAAGAACGGCTTCCACATGTCCGACTTCTAACGCCCGCGCTGCGGAACCCCATTCCCATCCGTAATGGAACATCGTTACAATTTCCGATGTTCTAAACCTTCAGAAAGGAACCCCAATGACCAGCATTGAGGATTTCACCAGCCAGTACGGTTTGGTGCAGAAGATTGACGCGTTCGGATATCTCGACTACCTGAAGAGCAATCCGGATGCTCCCCGTAAGCACGGCAAGGTGGTGCTCGTCACCGCCGACACCCCGCTGAAGGCTTCCCGCGGTGAGGGCAAGACCACCACCACGATCGCGCTGATCGACGCGCTTCGCGAGCGTGGCATCGACGCGGCCGCCGTGCTGCGTCAGCCGAGCATGGGCATTACCGCAGCCGGTTCCAAGGGCGGTGCGTCGGGCGGCGGCAAGGCCTCCCTGACCCATCCGGAGCTGATCGATTGGGGTCTGTGCGGCGAAATGGGCTCCATCGAGGCCGCTCAGAATCTGCTCGTCTCCTTCGCTGAAAAGGCGATTGACGAAGGCAAGCTCGACGAGATTCTGGTGCCGCGTGTTTCCGAGGTGCCGTCCCGCTCCCTGCGTCAGATCGCAGTGGATCGTGGCAAGGGCAACGTCGCGGAACGTATGGTGCTTACGCCGACCTGCGAGCTGATGCAGATCGTGGTGCTTTCCCGTTCCATGGACGAGATCGCCGACCGTGTTTCCAAGATGGTCGCCGGCACCAAGGACGGCAAGGCCGTGACGTTCGGCGAATTCGTCGATCTGTGGCGCATCACCGGCATTCTGACGGATGCCGTCAAGCCGGCCAAGACCGAGACCGTGAACGGCGCCCCGGTGTACGTGCATGGCGGCCCGTTCGCCAACGTGTCCATCGGCATTCCGACGTTGGTCTCCGTCGAGATGGCCTGCGCCCTGCATGATGTCGTGATCGTCGAGGCGGGTTACGGTGCGGATGCGGGTGCCCAGAAGTGGCTCGACATCGCATGCCGCGAATACGGTGCGCAGTGGCCGTCCGCGGCGATCGTGGTGACCCGCGCATCCACCTGGCGTGACGATCCGGCGCTCGCATGGCGTTACCCGTTCCATGTGCAGCGACTTGAAGGACTCGACATCCCCACCTTCCCGCTGGTCAACCTGTGGGACGGCGAGGACGATCAGATTCCGGCACTGAAGGCCACCGCCGAGGAGCTTGAGTTCCGCGCGCCGATCATCGGCAACCTGTACCGTGACGGCGGCGACGCGCTCGCCCCGCAGCTCGACGCCTTCGTGGACGCCGTGGTGAACGGTTCCATGCCGGCCGCGCCGCACAGCCACAAGGGCATGGCCCTGGTGGAGAACGTGCGCTGGGTGGCGGAGCACGCCTACGGCGTACCGGCCGAGCGTGTGGTGCTCAAGGACGGTTTTGCCGAATCGCTGAGCGAGGCCATGAACCTGTGCGCAAGCGCGGGCATGAACCTCGGTGACATGGCTCTGGTGGCCGTGAAGTCTCCCGCCACCATGACCGACAACGATTCCGCTCCGGCAGACGAACGTACGGTCACTCTGAAGAAGGTGGAAGTGCATTCCGGCGCCGGTCTGGTGCATGTGAACCTGACCGCGTCGCTCACCACGCCGATGCCGAAGATCGTTTGATTCGCGATTGGTCGGCAATGTGCCTGATCGCTGAGAACGGCTGGCAGCGGTTCTCAGCAATCAGACACTGCTGACAGGTATCGCAGCCGAGATGGCCGATACGGCAAGAAAAAAGGTGGTTCCCCGCAGGGAACCACCTTTTCGTATTTTAGATGAGACCGGTTGAACTCCGATTGATCGATTGGTTCAACCGATGAATCAGCGGCCGGTGATCTCGGAGCCGAGCACCTTCTCGCTCAGCGCCTTCGGACCGCGGGTAACCGCCACGGCGCCGGAACGGACCAGCTCGATGATGCCGTAGTGTTCCAGCAGGCCGAGCAGCGCGTCGATTTTGCCTTCCGCGCCGGTGGCTTCGATGGTCAGGGACTCCGGGTTCACGTCGACGACGCGCACGCGGAACAGCCTGACGATCTCCAACACGTCGGAACGGTTCGACTCGTCCGCAGCCACCTTGATGAGCACCAGCTCGCGCTCCACGGTGGTGCTTGGATCGAGATCGACGATCTTCAGCACATGGAGCAGCTTGTTGAGCTGCTTGATGATCTGCTCGAGCGGAACCTCGTCCACGTCGGCCGTGACGGTGACGCGGGAGATGTCCGGACGCTCGGTGGGGGAGACGGACAGCGAATTGATGTTGAACGCACGCCTTGCGAAGAGGCCGGCGATGCGGGACAGCACGCCGGGGCGGTTCTCTACGAGCACGGACAGCGTATGACGCTTGGAACCCGGCTGGGATGCTGGATAATTTGCCATGATCGGACCTTTTCCTTCCGTTACTCGTTCTCGATCGGGGTGTTCAGCAGTGGCTTGATTCCGGGCATGTAGGTGACATTGTCGTTGGAATCGCCGGCGGCGACCATGGGCCACACCATGGCGTCCTTCCATACGCGGAAGTCGATGAGCACGGTACGGTCGTTGATTTCATTGGCCTTCTTGATGCATTCGATGGCCTCTTCCTTGGTGAAGGCGCGCATACCAACGCAACCATAGGCTTCCGCAAGCTTCACGAAGTCCGGAACGTCGACGATTTCAGGCTCGTTCTCGCCATCCATCAGGTTCGTCGCGGAATAGTGGTGCTCGTAGAACAGTGTCTGCCACTGACGGACCATGCCGTACACGGAATTGTTCAGCAGCGCAATCTTGATCGGCGTGCGGTCGAGGAACGCCGCAGCCAGCTCTTCGGAGGTCATCTGGAACGATCCGTCGCCGTCGATGAGCCACACCGGCTTGTCATCGTCGAAATAACGGGCGGAACCGACGCGCGCGCCGATTGCCGCGGGAAGGCCGAAGCCCATGGTTCCCAGACCGCCGGAGGAGAGCCAGGAGTGCGGCTTGTTGAATTCGATGATCTGGGTGGCCCACATCTGGTGCTGGCCCACGCCGGAAGCCCAGATGGTGTTCGGGTCGGCCATATCGGAAAGCTGCTTGACCACCCACTGCGGAGCGAGGGAGCCGTCGGTCGGCTCCTCCCACTTGATCGGGTAGTCTTCACGCCACTTGTTGAGGATCTCCCACCAATGGCTCACATCCGGCTTTCCATGCACGGCCTGTTCGCGCTTGATCTCCGGAATGAGGTCGCCAAGCACGGTTGCCACGTCTCCGACGATCGGCACGTCGGGCTGACGGTTCTTGCCGATTTCCGCGGGATCGATGTCGATATGGATCACACGGGCGCCCGGCGCGAACGCGTCGAGTTTGCCGGTGACACGATCGTCGAAACGTGCGCCGATCGCAACGAGCAGATCGCAGCGTTGCACGGCGCCGGTGGCCGCGATGGTGCCGTGCATGCCGAGCATGCCGAGCACCTTCGGATCGGAGTCGGGGACGATGCCGCGTGCCGGCAGCGTGGTGACGATGGGCGCGTTGGTGACTTCCGCAAGTTCCTTGACGAGCTTGCCCGCGTCGGAACGCACCGCGCCGCCGCCGACGTACAGCACCGGACGGTAGGACTTCTCGAACAGTTTCGCCGCGTCGGACAGCACGCGTCCGTGGGCCTTCGTGGTCGGATTGTACCCGGGCAGAATCATGCGCTGCGGCCACGAATAGTACATTTCACCGACCTGTGCGGTCTTGGTGATGTCGACCAGAACCGGGCCGGGACGGCCGGAACGTGCGATGTAATGTGCTTCGGCGAGCACGCGCGGAATATCCTGTGCGCGGGTGACCAGATACGAATGCTTGACCACCGGGTAGGTGGCTCCGACGATGTCGGCCTCCTGGAACGCGTCGGTTCCGATGGAGTTCACGCCGACCTGGCCGGTGATGACGACCAGCGGGATGGAATCCATGTTCGCATCGGCGATCGGTGTGATCATATTGGTCGCGCCGGGGCCGGAAGTGACGATGCAGACACCGACGTGGCCGGTCGCCACGGCGTAACCCTCAGCCGCATGGCCTGCGGCCTGTTCGTGGCGCATCAGTACAAAACGGAACTTCGTATCGTCTTTGATCGCGTGGTAGACCGGCAGAAT
>CAVEVJ010000164.1:0-2652 GCA_963619075.1 Acidaminococcaceae bacterium | reverse complement strand
GTTCCGAAACGCATACCCCTGGATTGCTGCACGCTTCCGTGGTGACCAGCGGATATGGGCGCACCTCACCGAAGTCATCGAACGAAAGCCCGACCGAAATCGTCCATTCGAACGAAGAGCCAGATACCGCCGAAGATGATTCCCGGTCGAATGATACCGGGAATAACTGCGAACCGATCGCATTCGTCGGTTCCATCGGACCAACCCACATGGACTACGTGACCACTATGACCGCGGTGGGTGCCGTCGCCCATTATCTGACGGCGTTCCTCGCCCATGATGGAAGCCAGATAGACGACTGACCCCGCCTTATGGCACAATGACACGCGTATAGCAAAGGGAGAAAGAACAACAGTGACGGATTACTACGAAGTGCTGGGTGTTGACCGCTCTGCCAGTGACGACGAGATCAAAAAAGCCTATCGAAAGATGAGCCGCAAATACCATCCCGATATCGCCGGACCTGAATTCGAGGACAAATTCAAGGAAGTCAACAACGCGTACGAAGTGCTTTCCGACCCCCAGAAGAGGCAGATGTTCGACGCTGGTGTGGATCCTAACAATCCGAACGCCGGAGGCGCTGGCGGTTTCGGTGGCGGATTCACCGATATGAGTGACATCTTCAACATGTTCACCGGTGGCGCGTTCGGTGGCGGTAATGGTGGCCCGACGCCGCGTACACAGCCAGGTCGAGACGCGCTGGCGACCGCCACCATCGATTTGAAGTCGGCCGTGTTCGGAGATACGGCGCATGTCAAGATCAATACGTTCGGACTATGTCAGGAATGCGCTGGCACGGGATGTCAGCATGGCACTCAGCCTACGCAATGCCCGGATTGCCATGGTCAAGGCTACGCGCAACGCGTGGTTCGCACCATGCTCGGACAGATGATGACCACCGCTCCCTGCGAACGTTGTGAAGGTCACGGTACGGTCATCAATAATCCCTGCCAGTCCTGCCTTGGTCACGGACGTGTGCGCATCACGCGCAATGTGGGCGTATCCGTACCTGCCGGTGTGACCAACGACAGTCGCCTACGCCTGGCCAATCAGGGTGAAGTGGGTGAAAACGGCGGTGTCGCCGGCGACCTGTACGTTGACATCCGCATCATGCAGGATGATACCTTCACCCGCGATGGCGACGATCTGCATTGTTGGATTCAGGTGCCGATGACTTGGGCGGCGCTTGGACACGAATTGGAGATAGACACGTTCGATGGAAAGCAGACGGTGAAGGTGCCTGCTGGGTGCCAGCCAGACGACATCATCACGTTGCGTAATCTTGGCGTGACGCACCTCAACGACAATGGCGAGCGAGGCGATTTGCTGGTTCACGTAGTCGTACAGATTCCAACCAAGCTCGATGATGATGAGCGCCTCCTGCTTGAGCAGTTCGCGCAGAAGCACGATGTCGAGGCCCAGCATGTTTCTGTCGGTTCGCGTCCGGCGTCCGGTTCGAAGAAGGGATTCTTCTCTAAGCTGAAGGACGCGTTGCTCTAAAGAAACACAGGAAACCGGATTGTACGGTTTCGTGGGATGCGAAAGGCTGTTTGCCTGCGAATACCATCGGGTTCGCAGGCAAACAGCCTTATTGTTTACCGTATTTCGGACTTCTTTACCGGGGTTTTCTTCCTCTACCTGAGAAGGGAGCGGCACATGGCCCTGTATTGGCTGACGTAGCCACCTCCGAAGAAGACGCAATGTCCGGCGATGGGATAGAGCTGCCAGAGGGTGGTGCGCTCTTTCCAGCCGGCTTTGAGCGGATGCACACTCTGGTAGCCCTCGAGGATGTCGGTAAGGTAAGACATGCCGAACAGGTCAAGCATGGCCAGATCTTCTTCGCGATGGCCACCGTGTGCGGCCGGGTCGATGAGCACGGCCTGAACCTCGCCGGAATCGGCGGTCCACATCACGTTGCCGCTCCACAAATCCCCGTGTACCCGAGCCGGCCTATCTGTGGCGGCCTTGCCCAGGATGTCCGGTAGTGCGCTGATGACGTCCTCCGTGAGCTCCATGTCGTAGTCGGTCAGCTCGCGACGCTTCATTCCCAGCCTGACCATCGGTCGCAACCTTCCTTCCGCCAGATATGCAGCCACATCCGTCCAGTTGCCGGTATCCATGGGAACGGGGTCCTGCAATGGACCGAAATAGCACGTTCCCTCATATTCTGCGGGAGCGGAGCCGAAATAATCGGCGCCCATATCATGCATACGTGCCAGGGCCTTGCCAAAAGAGCGCGCCGCTTGCACGGTCGGACCACACGAGTTCACTCGCTCGATGTCGAGGTAATCATTGCCCCAGCCGTAAACCTCCACCACGCGAGGTCCTCCGTGCTTGCGTGCCTCGCCCAACCATTCGAGCCCCTTTCCCTCGCATTCGAAAAATCCTTCGGGGCTGAACGCTCTGCTTTTGCGGTATTTGCTCATGTCTGTCACGCTCCTTGCGTCCACATGGTCCAAGCGAATGGGAACATGTTCCATTGTGTGTACGGTTTGAGACAACCTCGTGGAAGGGGAGAGGAAGTTAGGCCCCTTTCGCTAGTCTTGGTGACGTACATCAGACAAAGCATAGAAGAATGTATACACAAAAAGAGGGTTCATGAATTTCTTCCAAGCTATTTTTTTGGGCCTTGTACAGGCTCTCACCGAGTAC
>CAVEVJ010000163.1:0-2623 GCA_963619075.1 Acidaminococcaceae bacterium | reverse complement strand
GAGTTTGGCTCCCGACGTGGCCACCATCACCGGGTCGAGCACGATGTTCGTGGCCTTGTGGAAGGCCAGTCGGTCGGCGATCACGTCAATCAGCTCAACGCTGGAGACCATGCCGATCTTCACGGCCAGCGGCGGAATGTCTTCGAACACGGCGTCGATTTGCGCGGCGAGCATATCCGGGGGAGTGTTCGTGACCATGCGCACGCCAGTGGTGTTCTGCGCGGTCAGCGCCGCGATGGCGGTCATGCCGAAAACACCGTTTGCAAGCATGGTCTTCAGGTCGGCCTGAATGCCCGCGCCGCCGGAGGAATCCGATCCCGCGATGCTTAATACCGGTGGCAATGTGCTGGTCATGAATGCTCCTTTGTTATCGTGGCTCTGTACTGGTGAAACATGTTGAAGGTGTTGCGGGTCGGTTGGGAACCGATGCCGTCGTTTATCGCACGTTCTGGTAGAGCGTGGATCCGCCTTCGCGGAACTTCTCGCTCATCGCCTGCATGCCGGCCGCGATGGCCTGTGCGTCGGACACAAGCTTTTCCTGCGCTTCAGCATTGCCGAACCTCTTGCGGATGTTCTGCGAGATGGCCATCGAGCAGAATTTCGGGCCGCACATCGAGCAGAAATGCGCCATTTTCGCGGGTTCAGCGGGCAAAGTGTCGTCGTGGAAGGCGATGGCGGTGTCCGGGTCGTAGCTGAGATTGAACTGGTCGAGCCAACGGAATTCGAAGCGCGCCTTGCTCATCGCGTTGTCGCGGTCGATGGCGTGCGGATGGTGCTTGGCGATATCCGCGGCATGACATGCGATCTTGTAGGCGATCACGCCCTGCTTGACGTCATCCTTGTTCGGCAGTCCGAGATGCTCCTTCGGCGTCACATAACACAGCATGGCGGTACCGTAACGGGCGATTTCCACACCGCCGATTGCGGAGGTGATATGGTCGTAGCCGGGTGCGGTGTCGGTCGTGAGCGGACCCAATGTATAGAACGGGGCGTCCTTGCAGATCGCCTTCTCCATTTCGATGTTCATGCGCACGGTGTCGAACGGAATGTGTCCCGGTCCTTCAATCATCACCTGCACGTCATGCTCCCATGCCCGCTGGGTGAGCTCGCCCAAGGTCATAAGCTCCGCGAACTGCGCGGCGTCGTTGGCGTCGGCCAACGAGCCGGGGCGTAGACCGTCACCCAAGGAGAAGGCCACGTCGTACTTGGCGAAGATCTCGCACAATTCGTCGAAATGCGTGTAGAGGAAGCTTTCCTGATGATGTTGCAGACACCATTCGGCCATGATCGATCCGCCACGAGAAACGATGCCCGTCATGCGGTTGGCGGTCAATGGCACGAACCGCAACAGCACTCCGGCATGAATGGTCATGTAATCCACGCCCTGTTCGCATTGTTCTATCACGGTATCGCGGAACAGCTCCCAACTGAGCTTGGATGCGTCGTCCTCCACCTTTTCGAGCGCCTGATACATCGGCACGGTGCCGATCGGAACGGGGGAGTTCCTGAGAATCCATTCACGGGTGGTGTGGATGTCGTTGCCGGTGGAAAGATCCATCACGGTATCGGCGCCCCACTTGGTGGCCCATGTGAGTTTCTCGACTTCCTCATCGATGGATGACGTCACCGCGGAATTGCCCATGTTGGCGTTGAGTTTGGTAAGGAACTTCGAACCGATGATCATCGGTTCGGCCTCAGGATGATTGATGTTGCAGGGCATGACCGCGCGTCCGGCCGCCAGTTCGGAACGGACCAGCTCCACGCTGCAGTGCTCACGTTCGGCAACATAGCGCATCTCCGGCGTGATGATGTCGTGACGTGCGTACCACATCTGGGTAACCGGGTGATCCTTCGCTTTGAGCGGCTTGTGCTGGCGACCTCGCCATTCCTTGGATGCCTTGCCGCGCTTGATCGCGCGTTTTCCGTCATCCTCGAGATTGCGCTGACGGCCGTCATATTCCTCGACGTCACCGCGGTCGCGGATCCAGTCGAGGCGTAACGGATTCAGACCTTCTTTGGGGTCGCACTTGGGACCTTCGGTGTTGTAATCCTTGAACGGTGTGTTCGGACCGACGCCCGGGGTGTCGGACAGCCTGATTTCGGTATATGGTACTTCGAGATCGTAGGAGCCGAACTGGTTTTCGAAGTGCACAGGCGTGGTCTTGCGGATGTGTGCCTTGTCGCGCTGCTTGGAATCGCGAGCGGCGATGTCCACACGCTGCTGCTTGGCCAGTTTGGAGGCCGCCTTGGCTTCCTTGGCGTTCGTGAACTTCTTATCGTTGCTTTCGGATGTCTGCGTATCCGTGGGCTCTACCGTTTTCTCCGACTGCGCGCGAGATGCGAATCCGTGCTTTGTCTCTCCGCGTACGGCCTTCCAACGGGTTACCATCTCGCGGGTGGCCGCCTCCGGGTCGTCAGCACCGGCAATCGCCGACACCACGAACCATCCTGCCGCCTTCGAACGGGCGAGCATCTCCATATCGTCGACGGTGACACCGCCGCCGACTACAACCGGGAAATCACTTGCCGCGCAGATGGTGTTGATCTGATCCTCGTCGAGCGTATGTCCGGAACCGTCGTTACCGCCCACGGAAGCTTCCGGCTTGGTGATGGAGACATGCGG
>CAVEVJ010000162.1:0-2052 GCA_963619075.1 Acidaminococcaceae bacterium | reverse complement strand
GCAAGGGATTGTCGACCAACGACTCCTACTGGGTGGAACGCTCCGACGAGGATCTCGCGTTCTCCGACATCAATCTCTTCGACAACCAACTTGACGACACGCTGGCCATCGTGGCGTACACGGGCTACACCTCAAGTGAGAAGCACATCATCGGCCTGTCCAGCGAATGGACCACGGATGGTCAGTTCCCGAAGGCCTGGCGTCATACCGAAAACGGTCTGGAACTCTGGAAGGCCGGCACCGAAGGTTATGCGAACGCCGGAACCGAGCCGTTCTCAGAGTTTCTGGCCTCGCAACTGGCCTCCAAACTCGGCATCACTGCGGTACCGTACCGGTTGGCGCAGTGGAAAGGCAAGCTCGCATCCGTCTGCCCGCTGATGAACACAAAGGATATATCGTTCGTACCGTTCTACGCCGCAACTCAGTTGGGTGAATTTCCACGAATCCTTGCCTGCGCACGAGCAATCTCGGACGAAGAGTACGAAGCGATGCGCACGATGTTGGTATTCGACGCGCTAATCGTCAATCAGGACCGCCATGCCAACAACCACGGCTTCCTACGTGACAATGCGACCGGACGCATCATCGGTCCCGCTCCCCTGTTCGACCACAACATGAGTCTATTCAAGAATGACATGCGCGCCGATTGGGAATCAGGCAAGTGGACTCCGAACGCCATGGATCTGCTGCAACCGTCAAACAGCCGGCTCACGTTCCTTCAGCAGGTCTCGCAGATCATGGGCCCTAGGCAGCACGAATGGTTGCGCCGGGCGCTGAACGTCACGTTGGAGAACGACACGACGTATCCGATGGAATCCGGCAGAATCGAAGCGTTGAACCGCTATCTCCACGCTGCGGCACGACGCCTGCTCGACATACCCGTTGTGGACGAAAACGGACTCGCCGAACAACTCGACGCGATTCAGCCCAGCGTCTCAGACGCGCCAGTTCTACGCAACGAGGCACTGTTGGCCGCTCAGGAGGGGACGCCCGGCAAGCCCGCAATTCAGCCGTGACAGCGTCGCAAACTCATTACGGGGATAAAATATAGGATTTACCAAAGGAAAAAGAAAAACCATGGTTACAAAGAAACATCGCGCAATCTGTCTGCTGCTGTCGTTTTCCGTATTATTAACCGCCTGCGGCAGTGTTGGCGATACTTCGAATGGCGGCTCTTCCGGCAGTAATTCTTCCGGCAGCAGTTCTTCTCAAAGCGAGGCAATCGGCACGAGGGAAGGCTTTTCAATCCACGAAATCTCCGATGACTTATTCGATAGGATGAAGGCGGGAAACACGTATAAAGAGGACTGCAACGTCCCTCGGGAAGATCTCCGTTATCTGCTTGTTCTGCACAAAGACAAGGATGGGAATGTCCATCAGGGAGAAATGGTCGTGCACAAGCTGATCGCGGAGGACGTCCTGGAAATCTTCGAGAAGCTTTATGATGCGAATTATCCGATAGAACGCATGGTGCTTCCGGACAACTACATGGCCGACGACGAAACGATGATGCGCGACAATAATTCATCCTGCTTCAATTTCAGATTCATATCGCATACCACCAAAATTTCAAAGCACGGGCTGGGAATGGCGGTGGATATCAATACGCTATACAACCCCCTACCATAAAACCGTAACCAATGATGACGGCACCACGGAGGAAGTGATAGAGCCGGCCACGGGAGAACCGTATCTCGATAGGACACAGGAATTCGACTACAAAATAACCAAGGACGATCTGTGCTATCAACTGTTCATCGAAAAAGGATTTGAATGGGGAGGAGACTGGACCGACCGAAAGGATTACCAGCATTTCGAAATGCCAACGGATATCACGGACAAATATTCCGAGATGTATACGGAATAAAACCTCTATTTTTTGCAAAAACAGCTGGTAGCTTTAGTTCTGATCAACAAAGGAACGCACCTTTTATTCGGATGCGATCACACGGCTCGCCCACAGCTCATCCGCATCGGAGGGGACCACCCTCCCCCGGTACCTGAACAACAAGAAAAGCGCCTGCGAATCGATCAGATGTTTCGATTCGCAGG
>CAVEVJ010000161.1:0-7648 GCA_963619075.1 Acidaminococcaceae bacterium | reverse complement strand
AGCTCCTTGAACGTGCTCACGTCGATGGTGCGGTAGTGCAGGTTTTCCATGAGTTCCGGCATGTAATGATCGAGGAACTTCTTGTCGGAGCCGATGGTGTTGCCCGCCAACAGGGGCTTGACGCCTTCCGGCGTGAACTGCTTGACGTATTCGATGACCTTGGCCTGCGCGTCCGCAAGGCTCAGCCCGTGCTCCCACTCGTTGATTAGTCCGGAGCGGGTGTGCATGCCGCGCACGAAGTCGTTCATATGCTCGACGGCTTTCTGGCTGGGCTTGATCACGTAGTCGACGCCTTCGTCGAGCACGTTCAGGTCGAAGTCGGTCGGCACCACGGAGATCTCGACGAGTTCGTCGCCGCCGAAAATATCCAGACCGGTCATCTCGCAGTCGATCCAAATCAGGCGAGAGCCTTCGGACGTGTACGTTTCGCCATCATGCGCATCTACCATCGTTGCCTCGTTTCATATGTTTGCGGCCGCGCCCGCTGCGTGGAGCCGAACATATGAAGATACCGCAGGGTAGGGAGATTGCTCCCATCCTGCGGTATTGAGGTGCGCGCCGGTTCGTTTTGTTCAGCGCACGCGCTTGATGCCCAGCACGCTGACGGCCGCCACGGCGGTCATGACGATGGCCACCGGGAACACCGCCGCGTAGGAGCCAAGGACGCTTACCAGCGTGGATGTGATGACCACGCCGATGGCCTGGCCCGCGCAGGTGGCGATGTTCATGAAGCCGAGGTCCTTGCCTGCGGTCTTCTTGTTGGGCAGCACGTCCACGTTCAGCGCCTGGTCGACGGACAGGTACATGCCGTAGCCGAAGCTGGCGATGCCGCCGAAGAGGAACATGCCCATCTGGGTCGGGAAGATCCACGGCATGGCAAGGCCCACGGCGAAGAACACGCATGCCACGACGATCGGCGCCTTGCGACGGTTGAGCATGTCCGCGATCGGACCGGCCACGAGGGATGCCACGATGGACACGATCATGGTGATCACGGAAATGACCTGGATGGACGCGGCGGCCGACAGCTTGTCTTGGCCGATGTAGTCCTGCAGGATGTACAGCTGGTAGCTGAACACCATCTGATATGCCACGATCAGACAGGTACGGCAGATGAACGCGCGGTAGAAGTCCGCGCAATCCTTCAGCGGCGGGGTGAGTGATGCCGCAACGACCTTCCACAAGGGTTCGTCGGCGTTCTTCGGCATGTTCTCGCTGGAAGGCTCACGCGGGGCGATCACCACGGACAGCACGCCCGCGGACAATGCGCACAGGCCCGCACAGACGAAGCCGAGTTCCATATGTTCGATCAGGGAGGATCCGACCAGGGTGCCGATGCCCTGGCCGATCACGCCGCCGGCGCCGATCGCCGCGGAAACGGTGGCTCGCGACGTCGGTTCGACCTGATCGGAAATCCGTGCGTAGATCGGCGCCTGCACCATGTTCAGACCGATCAGAGCCATCACATAGAGCACACCGATCAGAGCCGCGCTGACCGGTCGGCTCAATGCCCAGAAGCAGAAGCCGTAGATGAACGCGCCGCAGAAGATCCACGGCGTACGCTTGCCCCAACGCGATGCGGTACGGTCGGACAGCGCGCCGACGAACAGTGCGATGAAGATCGATGCGATCGAGCCGACCGCGTTGATGGTGCCGAGCACCGCGGTGGAGTTGTCGACGCCGATATCACGCAGACGCTGCGGCACGAGTACGGACATGGTCATATAGAAGGCCGCGCCGGACAGTACCGCGAAGGCGAGGAATCCGCCGGTAAAGCGCCATTTCGTATTACTTTGCGATTGTTGTGCGGGCACCGCCGCGATGGTTTCGGACATATTGTTCCCCTTTTGTGATGTGTTGTGATGCTGCGAATGTTGCGACATTGCGATTTGGTGAGGTCACGTCGCTATTGACGCCGTTATGATGATCGCGCCGCATACGTCCTTCGTATTACGCGCGGTCGTACCCTGCGCCTTCACCCGCGCACGCTGCATGTGTTGCATATGAGCATACGAAGGTTGTTGCACGTTGCCGCAGGCGCCGAACCTGCGGCAACGGTTGTGGAAATTTGCTTGCGATTGGCAGGCGATCGGATTATTCCGCCAGCTTGAGCCAAGCGCTGGTGTCCTGCGGCAGCCTGCCGTCGTCGGCAAGCGGTCCGGAGGTCAGCAGCACTTCTCCGGCAGGCAGCGCCACCGGCTCCTCGCCGAAGTTGGTGATGGACGCCCATCCGTTGGCACGCTTGTAGGCGATGGTGCCGCCCGGGAAGCCGTTCGCACCGTCATGAGCCTTGCCCGGTTTGTCTTCCGGCAGCCATTCGAGGCTCAGATCGCTGGTCTGCAGTTCGTGGCGCAACGCCAGCACCCGACGGTACAGGTTCAGCATCGAATCCGGATCCTCCGATTCGACATCAACCGCGAAATCCTTGTACCACTTGGGCTGCGGCAGATGCGGATCGGCAGTGCCGGCCGGAGAGAATCCGAAGGAACCGTCATGGCCGAACTCATCATCGGAATCATCCAGCTTCGGAGCGTCGGAAGCCACCCACGGCAACGGAACACGGCAACCGTCGCGTCCCTTGGTGCTGGCCGAACGCGAAGTACGCCATGCGGACGGGTCCTCGAGCTCATCCCACGGAATATCCGCCACTTCGAACAGACCGAGCTCCTCGCCCTGATACACGTATGCAGAGCCCGGCAACGCCATTTCCATCAGAATGGCCGCGCGGGAACGCTTGGTGCCGAGTTCACGGTTCTCCTCGAACGTAGTGCCGTCACGGAGCAGCCAATCCAGCGGCAGGCGATGGTATTCGCTCGTCGGAACCTGCGGAAGCGCGTATCGGGTGGCATGGCGAATCACATCGTGGTTGCTCATGACCCAGGTTGCGGTGGATCCGGAGCGTCGGGCGCTTTCCAGCCCCTCTTCGATCGCCAGGTGCAGGTCGTCGCGGATCCAGTCCTTCTTGGCGAATTCGAAGTTGAAGATCTGTCCGAGATCGTCCGCAGACGCATATAGATGCTGTCGGCTCGGGCGCACCCAAGCCTCCGCCACCGCGAATGCCGGCGGATCGTATTCGTTGAAAACCTCACGCCATTCGTGGTAGATGTCGTGGACCTCGTCGCGGTCGATCACCGGATGCGAGCCGTCCTCGGGCTGGTCGTTGGTGCACCAGACCACATAATCGTCCAGATCGTCGCGGTCGAGGTCCTTGGCCAGGCCATGGGCCACATCCACACGGAAGCCGTCCGCTCCGTGGTCGAGCCAGAATCGCAGGGTCTTGAGGAAATCGTCGCGCACTTCGCGGTTGTTCCAGTTCCAGTCGGGCTGTTCCTTGGTGAACATGTGCAGATACCACTGGCCATCCGGCACGCGGGTCCAGGCCGGACCACCGAAGTGGTTCTCCCAGTTGGTCGGCGGCTGGTCGCCGTTCGGCCCCTTGCCATCGCGGAAGATGTAGCGATCACGTTCCGGAGAGCCCGGTTCCGCGGCGAGGGCCGCCTTGAACCATTCGTGCAGATTGGAGCTGTGGTTCGGAACGATGTCGACCACCACCTTGATGCCGTTGTCATGCGCGGCCTTGGCGAGTTCGTCGAAGTCGTCGATGGTTCCTAGCTTCGGATCGACGTTGCGATAATCGTCGACATCGTAGCCGCCGTCCGCCAGTTGCGACGGATAGAACGGGCTCAGCCAGATTGCGTCGACGCCGAGTTCCTTCAGATAGTCGATCTTCTCGGTGACGCCTGCGATCTGTCCCAATCCCTCACCTTTGGAATCCTTGAAGGAACGCGGATAGACCTGATAGACCACGGCCTGCTTCCACCACAGGGCCGGATCGTCGATTCCAGTCATAGGTACCTCCTTGCATACAAGCGTTTGCACTGTACTTGCTTCAGTATTGCCCTACATAAAGCATTGCTGATTCATTAAGTTTCATTAGTTACCTCGCGCAGCTTCATTGCCGTTTTCAAACTGCTCGACATCCTTAATAATAACGCTTGCACAAAATTCTGCAACCAGTCACCCAACTTCTCCCCCACTACCACCTTCAAAACCCTGAAATCGCAATATATTCAGCCATGCAAGCGTTTTTACAAAATGGGCGTGTCGTGCTACAGTTGAGCACAGCAAAGCAAACAATCCCCTCAAAATCGCAAAAGGAGCGTACGTGCCCCGCACAACAATCGCAGACGTGGCGAAAGCCGCCGGCGTCTCCGTCTCCACCGTATCCCGCGCATTGCGTGGACTCGACAGGGTCAACCCCGAAACCCGCGAACGTGTGGAAAAGGAAGCGAAACGGCTGCACTTTTCCTTCTCGAAAAGCGCGTCCGCATTGGCATCCGGCAAAACCATGCGCATCGCCATGCTGCTGCCAAGCGAAATCAACAGTTGGTTCAACGCCAACGCATTCCAAGGCGTCTACGAAATAATGTCAGTTGCCGGATACGACGTGATTCCACATATCGTATGGACGCAAAGCGATCTGGACCGCTTCTTCCAAAACTTGCCCGGGGATCGCAATGTGGACGCCATTATCGAAGCGTCCTTCGATTTCGACGAAGCCAAAAAACAGACCCTCGGCGAACTGACCATACCGGTAGTTGGCATAAACGCGCCAAGCGAAAACGGTCTCGACGCGGGAGCGGCGATCGACGACGCGGAATCCATGGGCACAATCGTACGTTTTCTGAAATCGCTGGACCACCGGACCCTCGCATATGTGGGGCAGCCCGTCAACGCATCGCCGTTCATCTGTTCGGACGCCGTTCGGGAAAAAGGATTCATCGACGCGGCAAGAGCATGCGGATATGAGGACGACGACATCATCGTCATACCATCGCTGCCCAACATCGACATCCAAAACGAACAGGACATCTATTCCGGCATAGTCGCGCAACTGCTCAGCGCACCGAAACAGCCGACCGGCATCTGCGTATCCGTCGACGCGGCCGCGGTTCCCCTGATCAAGGCGCTGCGGCGAATCGGCGTGCGCGTGCCGCAAGACATTTCCTTGGTAGGCTTTGATGACGATCCGCGCGCATCCATCGTGGATCTGACCACCATGCACCAAAATCCCACCGAAATCGGACGCGAGGCGGCGCGCAAGACACTGGCACTGCTCGCCGGTGAGACCCTTGCGGAACCGTTCACAACCATGCCCACCTCGCTCACGTTGCGCGCCACCACCGGGCGCATGAGGTGACATACACACTGCGAAGCATTGCACGGCACCGCACGGAGGAATCACTGAAAATCACCGGGAATCACTGGGAATCACTGCGGCGGTTTGGGGATACCCGAGCGCCTCCGCTATCCCCATACCGCCGCAAACCAGCCCAAACGCGGATGTATCAGGATACCAAGCCACACCCAGTATTTCCATACCGACGCAATCGCACCCAATTGCGGACATACGGCAATACTCCAGCACTCCCGCTATCCCCAGACCACCGCAAACCAGCCCAATTCCGTCGGTACGGGCATACTGGCGCCGCAGCTACTTAGCGGAACCGACTGCCTTCTTCAGATCACGATCCCTGTACCGCTGCTGCAGCACGCAATAACCACCGAATATCGCCAGCCATACCAAACCGAGCACCGCGGAACCTCGGGTGTCGTCGGAAAGGAACAGCGTCACGTAAACGAAAGCGAAAAACACAATGGCGATGGTATTAAGCCATTTCCAAGCCGGCATTACGAAACCGTCCGCGATGAAATCGGCCGAACGACGGTAATGGCGATGTGCGACCAACGTAAGGATGTAGATAAACAGGAACACCGCCGAGCTAGCCGAAGAGAACAGCACGAAGGCGCTGGACACCTGTGGGAAGGCGTTAATAAGTGGGGAGAACAGAATCAACACAGCGGAGATAACGATTGCACGCGCCGGCACTTTACGCTTGGACACTTCGCCGATCTTCCGCAACGCAGGGGCGTCGGATTCGGATGCAAGCTGATAGAGGTGACGGCCTGCCGAGTACAGCAACGAATTCAAAGCAGAGGACGCCGCGGTGATCACCACGAAGAACACCAAAGCGGACGCCCAATTCAGACCGGCATACTGGAACACCATGATGAACGGGGATGCGAAGGAACCATCCTCGTTCGCCTTGAAACTCGTCCACGGCACGATGCACATGATGGCCGCCAGCGCACCCACATAAAAGACGAGCACGCGCACGATGATCTCATTGATCGCCTTAGGCAACACCTTGCGAGGATTCTTCGTCTCGGAGACCGTAACGCCCACGAATTCCATCATCTCATATGCGAAGAACACCATCTGAAAGCTCATAAGGAACGCCAGCCACCCGTTAGGCGCAATGGAGAAGTCCGCAAAGAGATTGTCGACGCCCGCATGACCGGCCGGACTGGGAGCATCCATACCTTGAATCTGCACCGCCGGATAGTGGTAACCAATCACGATCATCACCACAGCCGTGACGATCATGGCCAGAATCAGCGTGATTTTAATCATGGAGAACCAGAACTCCACCTCGCCGAACACCTTGACCGCAATGAGGTTCACACAGACGAGCGCCGCCAGGAAACATACCTCAATCAACCATTTCCACTGGCTCAAGTCCATACCGAAGGTGTCGAAGAACGTGACGGAATACTGCGAAACCGCGGTGATTTCGGTCATTCCGAGCAACACCAGCGCAATCCAGTACGTCCAGCCGGCGAATTTGCCCCAGCCACGCCCCAGATAACGGCCGATGAAGTTGATGAAGGTATGTTGGCTCGGGTCACGGTACATCATCTCACCGATGGCACGCATGAGGAAGAACATCATCACGCCCACCAAGATGTATACGAAGATAATGCTCGGACCGGTAAGTGAAATCGATTTGCCGGAACCAAGGAACAGGCCAGTACCAATAGTACCGCCGATGGCGATGAACTGCACATGGCGATTGTTCAGGCCGCGCTCCATATCGTTGGTCTGGTCGAGCGTTTCAACCGATTGCAAATTGTTCTGCATACTCTTTTCATCAGGCATAGGGAGTAACAATATATCTCTTAAGTCACAATCCAAGCCTTTTGTCCGAAAACGTGCGAACGCTCCTCTCAAACCTTCTTTCCTCGGATGCGACCTTTTTGCCCGAAAACATGCGGGCAAGCCCTACAGCGAACGGTATTGGATTCAATGCAGGCGCGTTTGTCCGAAAACGTGCGGATGAACCACAGCGATGACCGCGCATGACTGCGCTGAGCCTCTGAACGGACTATCCACACCGACGCCGAGCGCGTTGCTCCTCTACGCACATTGCGGAGGTATGGGAATACTCGGACGCTCCCACTATTCCCATACGGACGCAATCACACCCAATTCCGTCGGTGCGGGAATACTCAAGCGTCTCCGGTATCCCCATACCACCACAAACAACCGCTATTCCGGTCGTTTGGGAATACCTTCACCAACAGGGTATTCCCGTACCGACGCAATCGCACCCAATTGCGAACGCACGGGGATACCATGCCGAACACACTATCCCCAAACCGCCGCAGACAGCCGTATCTGAGAACGTACGGAAATGCATCGGCACGTTGACTATTCCCAAACCGCCGCAAACAAAACCCACCGCAAACGCATGAGAAACCCACCCACCGCCACACATACGATGAAACACTCAACATCGCCATTGCG
>CAVEVJ010000160.1:0-2744 GCA_963619075.1 Acidaminococcaceae bacterium | reverse complement strand
CGCATAGGCTTTCCGTATGGCCCGCGCCCGGGTTGCCTTCACGGAACATGTGGGCGGTCACCACGAGGTTGCCGTTGGTCAGGGTTGCGATTCCGGCGCTTTCGTCGATGACCGCTTTGACCGCGTCTTCGGGCTCATGGTGTTCGTCGAGCAGGCCCCAATTCACATCATCGATGGGCATCTTCTTCGAGGCCCGGATCCTCACGCTATCCGCACCCCAGGGCTCGATGCGCAGGGTTTCGCCTTCGCCTCGCCATTCGAGTGCGCGTCCGTCGGATTTCATTCCCATGGAACACCCTCCTTTTCATATGGCTTCGTTGTCCTTACCGGTTCACCTCTTTGTTGAACCGGTTCACATAACAAAAATAACGCACCATAAATCGCGAGTCAAATATAAAGGTGAACCGGTTCTACACGGAGTGTCGCAAGACAGGAGAACAACTGTTAGCGAAAACAGGAGGTGTCAGAGCTCTTTCACGGATCCAAGATCCGTCAACGGCTGGCTGACCAACCGCGTCACCGACGGCGCATCCGGATGTTCGATTCTCCGAATCATCGTTTCGACCGCTTCCTGCGCCACCGCCGGAAGATTGATGTCGATCGCCGTATACGGAATGCGCATCTGCTCACGCAGCACATCCGGCACCACCACCGCAACGGACAGGTCGTCCGGCACGCAAACGCCCAATTCCAACAACACCTGCGGCGTCGAAATAATCGTATTGTCGTCGTCGATGATCACACCGGTAATATCGGGATACCGTTGCAGCACCGCCCTCAGCTTCTCCGCGGGCGGCAGGTTCCAATCCTCCTGCGGAGGAACATGCAACGCAATCCCCTTCGCTTCGGCTTCGGCCATCACGCTCCGCCTGAATCTGACGGCGAAGTTCGCGCCTTTGCCAAGCGTTCCTTCCGGCGTGTGAACCAACGCTATCTCACGATGCCCTTTTCGTTCGAACAATGCGATCAGTTCACGCGCGGCGCGTTCGAAATCCGTATCGACTTCATCCAATCCTTTCGGATTCTCGGGAATGCCCAGCAGCACCGTCGGCACCTTCGATTCGATCGCCGCTTCAATGCGTGGTTCCTCACACGTGATGTCCATGAGGATCAAACCATCGACTTTGCCGGCGCCCGCGATATCTCGTATCCCCTTGACTCCATTGCGATTGCTCATCAGCAGCAGGTCATAGCCCCGCGTACGCGCGAAGTCCGCCAATTCGCACAGGTAGGCGCCCCGGGTCAGAGACACCTTCATGTTTCCTTCGGCATTCACCTGCAATCCCAGCGTCATGGTCTTCGATGTGGACAGAGCCCGGGCACTGTGATTCACCGCATATCCGAGCTTTTCCATGGCCTCACGCACGCGCTTCGCGGTTTCCTCCGAGATACGAGGATTGCGGGAGATCACGTAAGACACCGTCGTCTTCGAGACCCCCGCCTCATGAGCCACGTCAGTAATAGTCACCATGACGCCCACTATATCCCATCGATTCCTTGGTTGATGGGCCATCATTCCTCAGGATTCAAACCATCAAGACGCCAAAGCCAAACCGTCAGACCATCCGGTCACGAGGAAATCCCAAAATACACCGCTGTCCGCCATCAGACCCCGTCCGAAACCGTCGATGTCTGTGGAAAATCGCATCCGAACACCATAAAAAGAGGGCCCGACCCTCCCATAATGGACGGATCGGACCTTTCTGAGAGGATCACAACCTACTTACGCTCCACGCGCTCTTCCTTCAGGAAGAAGGAGAACACCAGCACGATCACGATCAGCACCAGGCCGAACACGTAACCGTAACGGGAGCCTGTCACGAAGCTTTCCGCATCGCTGGCACCGGAGCCCATACCGAGCAGGCAGGTGGCGATCGCGGTACCGATGGCGCCGAACACCTGCTGCATGGTGTTGAGAATCGTGGAGCCGTCGGCCGCAAGCTCGCGCGGCAAGCCCCTCAGCGCCGCGGACTGCGCGGACTGCTGCATAAGCGGAATGCCGATCATGAACACCACGTGGGCGAAGACGAAGAACGCCGGAGCGGTGCCGACGCCGATCATCAGGAACAGCGCGGAACCGACAATGCCCACGACCGCACCCGCGCGAACCAGCGGACGCGCGCCGACGCGGTCATACCAGCGACCGGTCATGAACGAGAAGATGGCGTTGACCACGCCGCCCGCGAGCATCAGCATGCCCGCCACGGACGAATTCAGGCCAAGTCCGCGCTGCAGTTCCTGCGGAGCGAGGAACATGATGGCCAGCGTGCAGGCAAACGAGCAGGTGACCATCAGGGCCGGAGTACGGAACGTGGCGATGCCCAGGGCACGCAGGTCAAGCACCGGATTTTCGATATGCAGCTGACGGTACGCGTAGAACGCCACGACCACAATGCCGACGACCAGAAGAGCCACGACCAGCGCGGAGAATCCCATGTCGGACACAAGGCTCACGCCGGCCACGAGGCAGCCGAAACCGATGACGGAAGCGAGCACGGACAGTAGATCGACCTTCGGACGAGTCGTTTCGATCGGAGTCACGAACGTGACGAACGTGCAGACGATCGCCACAACGGAAACGACCGCGAACAGCACGAAGATGGTACGCCAGGAGAACGCGCCGATGAGAAGGCCGGCCAGGGTCGGGCCAATCACCGGGGCGAACATGATCACCAGGCCTGCGACACCGTTGGCTGCGCCGATCTTCTGCGGAGGGAACACGCGCATTATGGCCGCATACATGG
>CAVEVJ010000159.1:0-4525 GCA_963619075.1 Acidaminococcaceae bacterium | reverse complement strand
CTGCTGTTCGGTACCGTGTTGATTTCCGCCCTGGCGCTGCTGATTTCCTTCTTCGTGTCGGTAGGCATCGCGCTGTTCATCTCCCATTACGCACCGAAGACGCTCGCCACGGCCCTGAGCTACGTGGTCGATCTGCTCGCCGCCATCCCATCCGTTATCTACGGTCTGTGGGGCGGTCTGATTCTCGTGCCGGCGATCTACCCGTTCTGGAACGGCGTCGCCAAATATCTTGGTTGGATTCCGCTGTTCCAAGGTCCGGCCGCCAATCCGTCCCGTACGGTTGCGACCGTCGCCGTGGTGCTCGCAGTCATGATCCTGCCGATCATCACCTCCATGTCTCGAGACATTTTCATGCAGACCCCGCGACTGCAGGAGGAGGCCGCGCTCGCGCTTGGCGCCACGAAGTGGGAGATGGTCAAGCTCGCGGTGCTGCCGTTCGGCAAGTCCGGCGTCGTGTCGGCCTCCATGCTGGGCCTCGGCCGCGCTCTTGGCGAGACGATGGCCGTGCTCATGATTCTTTCCCCCGGTCTCAACTACTCCATCAAGCTGTTGCAGGCCTCTCAGAACCAGACCATCGCGGCGAATATCGCCGCACAGTATCCGGAAGCCAACGATCTTGGCGTTTCCGTGCTGATCGGCACCGGCCTGGTCCTGTTCCTGATTACCTTCGTGGTGAACTTCATCGCACGTAAGCTCACCGAGAAAGCGAGTGCATGATGACTGCCGCGCAAAACAACGCTTCCCCGATGGACGGCGCTCCCGTCATCGACTTCGACAAATTCAAGCCGAGCCGTTCCTTCATTGCCGCCCGCAAGCGTAAGGACCTTCTGATGAAGACCCTGATCGCGCTGGCGTTTATCGTGGCTCTGATTCCGCTGTTCTCCGTGCTGTTCACCACCATCGTCAACGGTGTCAAGCGCCTGAACCTCAACTTCCTGAGCTACAACATGACCGGCGTGGTCGGCGGCAACCAGACGCCGTCCGGCGGTTACGGCGGTATTCTGCACGCCATCATCGGCACGCTGGAGATCACGTTCGGCGCGATGGTCATCTCCATTCCGATCGGCCTGATGTGCGCCGTGTATCTGGTCGAATATTCCAACCGCGGCAAGCTGGCCCGTGTGATCACCCTGTTGGTCGACGTGATGAGCGGCATTCCTTCGATTGTCGCGGGCCTGTTCGCGTTTTCGATGTTTACGATTCTGATCGGCCCGGGCACCATCAACGGTTTCGAAGGTTCCGTGGCCCTTTCGCTGCTGATGCTGCCGACCGTGGTCAAGTCGTCCGAGGAAATGCTCAAGATTGTGCCTCACGATCTGCGCGAAGCCTCCTACGCGTTGGGCGTCACCAAGCAGCGTACGATCACGAAGATCGTGTTGCGCACCGCCTTGCCGGGCATTGTGTCCGGCGCGATTCTCGCGGTCGCGCGAGTGATCGGCGAAACCGCTCCGTTGCTGATGACCGCAGGCTATATCTCCTCCACGAACTTCAACCTGTTCTCCGGACAGATGACCACCCTTCCGGTGTACGTCTACCAGGAGTATTCCAAGCTCAACGCCAACTGCCCGGCCTCCGCCGATGCGACGTGCGTCACCACCATCCCGATGGAACGCGCGTGGGCCGCGGCTCTGGTGCTGATCCTCATCGTGCTGATTCTCAACCTCATCGGCCGTCTGGTGGCGAAGATCTTCGCCGTCAAGTCGGACCGCTGACCTCGAAGATAGATCGAACTTAGTAACAAGAACCGTAAGGAACCAAAATGGGACAACGTATTGATGTCAATCATCTGAACATCTACTACGGCGACTTCCTGGCCGTGGAGGATGTGAACATCAACATCGAAGCCAACAAGGTCACCGCTTTCATCGGACCTTCCGGATGCGGCAAATCCACCGTGCTGCGCACGCTTGACCGCATGCATGAGATCATTCCGGGCGCGCACTGCACGGGCGAGGTGCTTCTGGAAGGCAAGAATCTGTACGACAAGGACGTGGATCCGGTGGCCGTGCGTCGTGACGTCGGCATGGTGTTCCAGCGTGCGAATCCGTTCCCGACCATGTCCATCCGCGAGAACGTGCTCGCCGGTGTGAGGCTCAACAATCGTAAGATCTCCAAGTCGGATGCGGATGATCTGGTTGAATGGGCTCTGCGCGGTGCCAACCTGTGGAACGAGGTCAAGGACCGTCTCGACAATCCGGGAATCGGTCTTTCCGGTGGTCAGCAGCAGAGGCTGTGCATCGCCCGCGCAGTGGCCGTGCATCCGCAGGTGCTGCTCATGGACGAGCCCTGCTCCGCGCTTGACCCGATTTCCACGCTGGCCGTCGAGGATTTGATCAACGAGCTGAAGAACGAGTACACCATCGTGATCGTGACCCATAACATGCAGCAGGCGGCCCGTATCGCCGACTACACCGCCTTCTTCAATCTGAAGGCCGTTGGTCAGCCGGGTCATCTCGAGTACTTCACCGACACCACCACCATGTTCAACAATCCGCAGAACGAAGAAGCCGAGCGCTACGTTTCCGGACGTTTCGGCTGATCGGCTTTGCGGGTCGGCCGAAACGTAGCGACGGTCCGGTGGGCCGTCGCAAGCTGGCTTTAGCTGGCCAGTGGATGGCGCTTTGCGATGCGAAGCTCCGTAATTGCACGTTTCGGCTGATCGGCTTTGCTTCCTATCGCTCCCGCAGTGATTTCCTTGCGGGAGTTTTTTATTGTGCTGTGCGGATTTCTGGCTAGGTGTGTTGATTTTTGGCTAGGTGTGTTGATTCCTGACCAGGTGTGCGGATTTTTCCTAAATCGTGTGGATTTAAAATTGGCTGTGCGGATTCTAGACGGCGTGTGTTGATTTTTGGATGGTTGTGTTGATTCCTGCCGATGTGTGCGGATTTTCAAAGACTTGTGCGGATTGATAAAAGGGAAATCTTGGCATTTTCCTCCAAATAAGACCGATTTTCGGCGTTTTTAGCCCTAAAGGACGTCTTTTGGTCAGCGGGCAATCCGCACAACTAGCTAAAAATCCGCACGCCTTCATGGGAATCCGCACACGTCGTCTAGAATCCGCACACCTTCTTGGGAATCCGCACGGTGTGCTGTCTGCTGTTGCTGTCTGTTGTTGCTGTCTGTTGTTGCTGTTGATTCTTTGGAATGCACTGCGATTTTGCCGCGCAACACACTTTGTTGAGAATCATTCTCAATTACTGTACGATATTCGAGGCATATCTGAAGAGGCACTTCTGAATAGGTAGAAAGACAAACATGAATCGTGTCGTGAAAATCGCAATCGCGCTGCTTACTTCCGCAGGTCTTGTGGCATCGACGTCCGCTTGTGGATCCTCGGACGGCTCTTCGAATGGCTCGAACGCCGACGGCACCATCAATGTGGTCGCGTCGGTCAACCAGTGGGGAACCGTTGCGCAGGCTTTGGGCGGCGAGAGCGTTTCCGTCGTAAGCATCATCAACTCAACCAATGTGGAGGCCCATGACTACGAGCCGACCACGGCCGATGTGGCCAAACTGCAGAAGGCCCGGATCATCGTCGTCAACGGCGCCGATTACGACTCCTGGGCGGTGAAGGCGGCGGAATCCACCGGAGCCACCGTGGTGAACGCGGCCGAAGCGGGCGGTGTGGAAAACGCTGAGAATCCTCATGTCTGGTTCTCCTCGCAAGTACGCAAGGCCACTGCCAAGGCGATCGTCGAGGCGTACAAGCAGGCATCCGCGGACAAGGCCGATTCGTTCGAAAAACTGTATGAGGACTGGCAGTCCGCGGAAAATACCCTTGCCGAGAAAATCGCCGACGTCAAGGAATCTGCAAACGGCCTTACGTATGCCGCCACCGAATCCGTCGCCCAATACCTGGCCGACGACCTTGGCCTGACCGACGTCACTCCCACGGGTTATGCGCGGGCCACGTCCAATGAGGGCGAGCCGACTCCGGCGGACGTCAAGAACTTCACCGATGCGCTTGCGTCCGGCGAGATCAAGCTGTTGGTGGTCAATGCGCAGGAAGAGACCGATCTTACGAACAAGATCACGGATGCCGCGAAGTCGGCGAACGTGCCGATGGTGGAGCTCACCGAACAGATGCCGGACGATTTCAGCTCGTTGACCGAATGGATGGAATCGTTGGTCGAGGCATTCGAAAAAACGATTCGATAGGTCCGTATCCGCACCCATTTCCGTATTCGTATGCGCGCGTCCATGATCCTGCCTTGACTTGCGCGGGTCGCATTGTGGGCGCGCGTCTTATATGTGTGACCATGTTGACCGCATCCATGCCCCGTTCCGTCTTGATTGCGACGTACGGCCATATGCGTTGGCTGCAACATGTTCAGGAATATGACGGGACGTTGGGGCGCATTGTACATCATGTGTGGATGTGTGTGACCTGCATCTTGGTCGGAAGTGGGGTGGGACGTTGATTCGTGTCCTCGTCCGTGTCCGTACTTTCATCTTCGTCCGCGATTTGCGTCCGAATTTTCAGTCGTCCTTAACTTCGTCCCATCCGACAAAAATGTGAAGATAT
>CAVEVJ010000158.1:0-3665 GCA_963619075.1 Acidaminococcaceae bacterium | reverse complement strand
GATTGGGCGCGCGCCGCGGACACCATCAGCTACGAGATCTTCACCTGCCTGCGCAGCCGCATTCCGCGACTCTACGAGCATGCGACGCAGGTGCTTGACGAAAGCGATCTGAGCAAGATCGATTCGTCCGCCATTCTCTAGCGGATCTAGCGGATCATTCGCAACAGGTGGGCGCAGGGTGTCGAGCCCGCGATGTGTTGAAACATTGCGGTCGTCGGGACCCTGCGGTCCGTTGATGTCTACGGGCCGTCGGAATCTGCGGAAGCGGCCGAGGTCGGGAGCCGTCCGTAATCGGGGAGCGGCAATCGTTAGTGGCCTCGGGTGACGGTCATGGAATGAGCCGCTGGCCGCCGATGGTAGTCTGGAATGCATGCCGGGAATGATTCTGAAGGAAGATATAGAAAAGGTACGCGCCGTAGCCGATTTGTATGACATCGTATCGGCGACGGTCACGCTCAAACCTTCCGGCACCGGCACTTATGTCGGTTTATGCCCGTTCCATGACGAGAAGACCCCGAGCTTCTCCGTACGTCCGGCGCTCGGCGCATGGCATTGTTTCGGATGCGGACTCGGCGGCGACGTGTTCGGCTATGTGGAACATCAGGAAAACGTCGACTTCCGCGACGCCGTGGAAATACTCGCCGACCGTTACCACATCGAACTGCGCTACGACCAGACGAACTCCAAGACGGAACGCGAAGGATCGAAACGTTCACGTCTGCTGGAAGCGAACGAGGCCGCCCAGGCGTTCTTCGTATCCCAACTGATGACCAAGGAGGCGCTCGCCGCCCGAAAACTTCTGGACGGTCGCAACTTCAGCCAGGCGGATTGCCAGCGGTTCGGATGCGGCTATGCGCCCCAAGGCTGGGACAATCTCGTGCGCTATCTGGCCGGTAAGGGATTCACGCAGAAGGAGATGCTCGACGCGGGTCTTGCCCGGCAAGGACAACGCGGCGTATACGACTATTTTCGGGGTCGAGTGACCTGGCCGATACGTGACTCCACCGGCCGTACCTTGGGTTTCGGTGCGAGGAAGCTGTATGACGACGACGCGATCAACGCGAAATACATCAATACGCCGGATACCCAGCTGTACCATAAGAATCAGGTGCTGTATGGCATCGATATGGCCAAATCGGCGATTGTGAAGAAACGTCAGGTCGTGATAGTCGAAGGCTATACCGACGTGATGGCCATGCATCTGTCCGGCATAGATACGGCCGTTGCCACCTGCGGCACGGCGTTCGGCGCCGAACATGCCAAGATCGTACGTCGTCTCATCGCTGACGATTCCCTCGGCGCGGTGCAGCTGGTCGGCCCGCTGAAGGTCGAGGGGCAGAAGATGAGCTCACGCATCGTGTTCACGTTCGACGGCGATGCCGCAGGGCAGAAGGCGGCCGTCCATGCGTTCGGGCTCGATGCCGCGTTTCTTTCGCAGACGTTCGTTGCCGTGGCGGACGACAATCTCGACCCTTGCGACCTGCGCATCAACCGTGGTTCGGAAGCGGTGCGTTCTCTGGTGGAACAGGCCAAACCGCTGTATGATTTCGTGATCGATGCGGCGATCTCCCGCTTCGACACCTCGTATACGACGGGTCAGATGGGAGCGGTCAAAGCCGTGGCGCCGCTGATCGCGCAGATTCGCGACCGGTCGCAGCTTGACCTGTATTCGCGAAAAGCCGTTCGCAGAATCGGCGTCGATCTGGACATCATGCAGCGTGAGGTGCGTGACGCCCGTCGCAAGCTCAACGTTCGCGACGAGGACGCATACGCTTCCAAACGCCGTGCCGCCAATGGTTTCGTGCCCGGAACGTCCGTGGAACATCACGTGGAACATGGTTCGAATCCGTATGCCAATCCTGCCGCTCGCAGGGAACTGGAACATAGGAACGCCATGGAACAGGCGTATTACCGCATCGACGACGCCGTGTTCATCTGCGAACAGCAGTTCATGGCCATGCTGATTCAGGTGCCTTTGGCCATCGACCGGCAGCTGTTCGCCAGCCTGAATCTGGAAAGTTTCATGACATCCGTGTTCCGCACGCTCTATCAGGCGGTGATCGCCGCTGGAGGATTGCCCGACGTGAGCGTGCCGCAGGGTCTGTGGATGCATAATCTCACCAAGGCGGGCGGACCCATGCTCGAATCGGTCATCAACGAACTGGCCGTCATGCCGCTGCCGCTGCCGTCGAACGAATCCGACTCCAACCGGACGCAACAGCAATCGCAGGAGGAGAACGTGCAGCTGCGCAAGCCCACGGACGACGAGCGCAGGTATGCGTCCGAACTGATGACCCGGCTTATCGACACCGGAATCATGCGCAGGATCGGGTCCATGAAGCGACGGATGTCGCAGCTGCCGGACGGTGCCGAAAAAATCGAGCTGCTTGGCAAGGTCACGCAGCTGGAGACGCTGCGCAAGGATCTGCAGGCGCGTGTGTTCGGCAACGACATCGCGTAAGAGGCCTTGCATGAGATGCGCTGCGCAGGATGCGTCGCGTAAGAGGCGTCGCGTAAGTGACATTGCGCAAGATGCGCTGATTCCCACGTAAAACGTATATGCGGTATATGCGGTATATGAAGGAAATGTTCTTCACGGACGATCGTGCCGTCTTGTGCCGTCATAGGTAAATCGGCGGATCACGGCGGGTGTACTGCGGACGAATTCTCGTTGAAATCTCGGTGTCGCGGTGTCTGAATGAGGTCTTGAAAGGTGTAAAAATTCGATTTTGCCGGTTCATGAAAGCTTGGGGCAGTAAGGCGCGATGGGTGAAAATCGTTGGAATGGTCGGAAATTCAGCACGCCGAGGCCTCATGCTAGGTGGGCTTTCGGGTAAAGTGAGTACGGCATTTGAAAGAAACAGCCCACCTTGGCGAAGGGTTCGCGGGCGGGATTTACGGAGGAACTGGATGCGACAATTGGTGGTCAAAATCCTGAAAAATGAGACCATTCTCGTGGTAGCTTCCATATTGGCGATTATTTCCTGTTTTATTGTTCCGCCTGATAAGGAATATCTCGACTACATTCATGCAAGCACCATCTCGCAGCTGGTCTGCCTGATGCTGGTGGTGTGCGGATTCCAGCGCATCGGCGTGTTCCGCATCATCGGCTCGCGTCTGCTGCATCATGTAAGCACCGCGCGTGGTCTGGTGATCACGCTGATTTCGCTCACCTACTTCTCCGGCATGCTGATCACGAACGATGTGGCGTTGGTCACGTTCATTCCGTTCGCACTGGCCGTGCTCACCATGGCACACATGGAGGAACATGCGGTGCTCGTCGGCACTCTGATGACCGTCGGCGCGAACGTGGGCAGCATGCTCACCCCGATCGGCAATGCGCACAACCTGTATTTGAAGGCGTTGACCGGCATGCCTTCGATGGAGATGATCGGCATCATGGCCCCGTACTCCGGTCTGGCCGCGGTGATGCTGGTGATTATCTCCTGCGTGGTGTTCGGCAAGAAGCCGGTTTCCGAATTCTCCTCCATTGACGGCGCCGACATTGAGCAAAGCGTGCTCGCCCCGCATTCCGACCAGCCCAGACCTGATGAGATTCGTGTGACGGGTTACGGTGCCGGCTATGGCGGATGGCGTACGCTGGTGTACTCCGCACTGTTCATCGTCTGTCTGCTTGCCGTGAGCGACTTCATTCCGCTGTGGGC
>CAVEVJ010000157.1:0-3529 GCA_963619075.1 Acidaminococcaceae bacterium | reverse complement strand
GGTAGAGGCGTTCCAGAACCTCGTCATTGCGCTGCTTACGGCGGCGGTTCTGTTCATCATCAGCTCCATCGGTTCTGCTCTTGCCCCTGCCGTCTGGCCATTCATAGCCTTCCGGCTTATCGGCGGCCTTGGCGTGGATCTCGCGTCGGTCGTCGGCCCGACCTACATCGCGGAAGTGTCTCCAACCAAGATGCGCGGCTTCCTTGCCAGCTTCCAGCAGTTCGCTGTCGGCATCGGCATGCTGGGATCCACCATCGCCAACAACCTGCTCGCCAAAAGCTCGGGCGGTGCCGACAATCCGTTCTGGTTCGGTCTTTCCACCTGGCGTTGGATGCTGATGGTCATGTTCGTTCCCGCCATCATCATGCTGGTGGCTGCGCTCCGTCTGCCGGAGACCCCACGCTATATGGTCATGAAAGGACGCTACGACGAGGCCGCCGAACTGCTCAAACGCATCAACGGCACGCAGGATCCGCAAGGCAAGGTGCGTCAGATTCGCGAATCCATCGGCAATGAGACCTCTCCGAAGCTTTCCGACCTGCTTGGACATACGTTCGGCCTGAAGAAGGTTGTCTGGATCGGCATCCTCGTGGCGCTCTTCCAGCAGTTCTGCGGCGTCAACGTGATTCTCTACTACGATTCCAGCCTGTGGCGCTCCATGGGATTCTCGGAACAGCAGGCGCTCGACATCGCCATGATCCGCACGTTCGCCGCGTTCATTCCGATGGTCATCTCCATGGTTCTCATCGACCGTATCGGACGACGCAAGCTTCTTGCCTTCGGCTCGGCTGGCATGGCCATATTCCTGTTCGTCGCGGCATTCGGCTTCGCCCACGCCACGATGGATGACTCCGGCCTGCACCTCAATGGCGCATGGGCTCCGATCACGCTCATCGCCGTCTACCTGTTCTACCTGACGTTCTGCGGCACGTGGGGACCCGCCATGTGGGTCGTGCTCGGAGAGATCTTCCCGAACAACATCCGTGCCATGGGCATGGCCGTGGCCACCGCATTCAACTGGATCGGCAACTTCATCGTATCCACTTCGTTCCCGTCCCTGCAACACGGCGTCGGACTCGGCGGTACGTATCTGATGTACGGCGTGTTCGCGGCCATCAGCTTCCTGTTCGTTACCAAGGGCCTGCCGGAAACCGCCGGCGTCGCGCTCGAAGATATGAAGGCGGAATGAGATATGCTCAACAACATTGTGATCACCGATGAGGAACGCAAGATATTTTCTCGATGGACAGCTCTCGACGAGGACCTTGCCGAAACCGATCCTGACCTTGCCGAAACTGTGTTGCGTTCACGTCTCGACTTTGCCAGGGGAGACCTCTTGCGAACCGCCTACTGGCATGATCCCGAAGAAGTCGACGTCTTCGAAGACATGCAATACGTTGACGACGGAACCCGCGCGCATAGGCTCGACCTGTACCTGCCCACGACAGTGTGGTCAGGGGAGGAAAGACCACTCCCGTGTACATCGACATCCACGGAGGCGGATTCGTCTACGCATACAAGGAACTCAACCGCAATTTCTGCACAAACCTCGCCAAACTGGGATTCGCCGTGTTCTCCGTAAACTACCGGCCCGCACCGGAAACCGATTTCCTCGGGCAGTTGGAAGATGTTGCTGCGGCATTCCGCTGGATCAGGGAACACCGAAACGAATATCCCATCAGCCAGAACAACGTGTTCCTGACAGGGGATTCGGCCGGCGGCACGCTTGCGCTCTACATGACGGCAATCGAACAATCCGGCAAATTCGCCGATGCGATCGGTGTCGGCCAGTCCGAGCTTACCATTGCCGGCAGTGCACTCGTCTCTCCATTGGCTGATCTGGCACCCTATTTAGCGCTGTGCGAACCAGGAACGCGCAAGACCATCGAGGAATCCAAGGAGACCTCAATCGTCGAACATATCGCACCAACGTTCTTCGCAAAACTACATGCCAAGAAAACAGAGCTGACGGATCTTGCGACCATGGCCGAGAAAGTGGACTTCCCTCCAATCCTCATCAATACCAGCAGTGACGACTTCATCCACGTCGAATCGCTGAAACTGGCCACCGCACTCGTTGCCGCAGGCCACGATGTGGAACTGCACGACTGGCATACCCGCAAAGGCCAAACACTCGGACACGTATTCCCAGTATGCATGTCCTGGCTCGACGAAAGCCGCGAAATGCTCCGCATGATCCACGACTTCGCATATGCGAGAATCTGAACCAAACGAAAGGAGAAGCACCTTTCCCACGCGCCAGATGGCCTATGATCGTTTGCGATCATCTGGCTGTGAACGAATAGATGGCCCGGACAAGGTGGTGTGAGATTCCATGTTGTCAAGAATCCCACGCCACCTTTTTAAATCTTCGATGACTAGGGGAGGGCATGTGCTAGTCAAGAGAAGACTACTGCCGTACGGCATGAGTGAAGAATCTCAAAGAAAGGCGAACGGCGTGGAACTCGCGGAGCACATGACATTAAACGAAAGCTTCATAGGAAACTTCCAGCAACGCTACTCCCCGCACATCCTGAAGATTCTGCTCACCGACCAAACCACGGGCAAAAACATCATCTGGGCCGACAACGAGTACGAATCTTTAGGAGAAGGATACCAAGACAACGACGAGATAACCATCAAAAAAACCCACATCATCAAACCACGCGTCGCCAAAGAAGCAGAACGACAGACCCAACGCACCAAAAGCCACGCCGAAGTATTCACACCATCATGGCTATGCAACCAAATGAACAACGACGTTGACGAAGCATGGTTCGGAAACCGCAACATATTCAACACCGAAAATGCGGATGATAACGGCACAAAAAGCTGGAAATCTAACCCAAACCCAATCGTCTTCCCCAAAATCAAAGGACACGGCTGGCACGCCTACATAGAGACAACACGACTCGAAATCACCTGCGGAGAAGCACCATTCATCTGCTCACGCTACGACACCGTAACCGGACACACCCTACCTGTACACGAACGCATCGGCTTCCTAGATCGCAAACTAAGAGTCATCTCCGAAAAAACCAAAACACGCAAGGAATGGGTCAAATGGGCGCTCGCGGCACTCAAGTCTTCCTATGGGTTTGAATATCAGGGAGATAATCTGCTTATCGCGCGAATCAATGTGCTGGAAACATTTGTCGAACATATGTTCGAATGTTGGGGTGAATGTGCCACCGTCGAAGAAACAGAACAGGCGGCATGGATTATTTCATGGAACCTATGGCAGATGGATGGACTCACTTACGCCGTGCCTACCAACGACGCTGATGCGATGGTGGAATCGATGCTTTCCGAGTACAGGGAACCGAAGCCCGAATCCTCACAGCCTTCGTTTCTTGATTTGTTTGCCGATGTTTTCGACGAATCGGCCCTATCTCCGGAAGCGCCGGACGAAAATCCAGGCGCATCGGCAGCCGTGCCGTTGTGTGTTTTGTATGATTGGAGAAACGGCGAATCTTTTGAGTTTGCGTCGTTGAAGAACGGGGAGGGGACTATGCTTTCAGAGCAGAGC
>CAVEVJ010000156.1:0-4047 GCA_963619075.1 Acidaminococcaceae bacterium | reverse complement strand
GTTCCCGTCCGTTCCGGGGTCGATGGTTTGGTGAGGTGGATTGGCCGGGGCGTTTTTGGCTTATGTTCCGTTCGTTCCCGGCTCTGCTGAAAGATTTTTATGCACCAGTCGGTTCAGGATAATCCCGGCTTGTGCTTGTTTGCTTCTGATCTTGCCGAAGATGAACACGTAGGCAGAAACACGGTCGAATGCCGGTCTGTGAAACAAAGTGTTCGGGAATGATGTAGCCGGATGAGAAAACCTACGATACGGGGTAGGTCAGCGGGTAGATTGTTGAGGTATGGAATCTATTGAACTGCCCCAAATGGATCCTCGTGTGCTGAAAGCCACTTCCGTGAAGGCCGAGGACCCGGCCGCGCAATCCGCAGAACCGCGCGCATTGAAGATTACCGCAGCGAGTTCGAATCCGAAGATGTTTACCTTGCCTTGGGAAAAGCCGCTGGCAACATGGCCTGAAGATCTTCTTGCCAACCTTCCGCGAGGCATATCCAGGCACGTGGTGCGTTTCGTGCACGTGGGTGACGATGTTTACGCAATGAAGGAAATCACCCGTAACGTCGCAGAACGCGAATATGAGCTGCTGCGTCGACTGCAGAAGCTGGAACTGCCTACTGTGCAGCCGATCGCCGTGGTCACCGGTCGTCATAATCGCGAAGGCGAACCGCTGGAAGCCATTCTGGTAACCAAGCATCTGAAGTTCTCCCTGCCGTATCGCGCACTGTTCGCACGCAACCTTCGTCCTGATACCGCCGAACGACTGATCGACGCATTGGCCGTACTGATGGTGCGTCTGCATCTCGCCGGTTTCTACTGGGGTGACGTGTCGCTGTCGAACGTGCTGTTCCTGCGTGATGCCGACGCGTTCTCCGCCTTCTTGGTGGATGCGGAAACCGGTGATCTGCAGGTGAATCTGACCGAAGGCCAGCGCGAATACGATGTTGATCTGGCTCGTACGAACATCATCGGCGAATTGATGGATCTTTCCTCCGGCGCTCTTCTGCCGAGCGACGTGGATGAGATCGAGATCGGCAATCGTCTTGTGGACCGCTACCATTCGTTGTGGAGCGCCCTGACCGACACCGACGATTTCGGCCCGGACGAGATGTGGAAGATCGAAAAGCGCGTCAACAAGCTCAACGAGCTGGGATTTGACGTGGACGAGCTGGAAATGAAGACCGCAGCCGACGGCAAGCGCGTGCTGGTGCGTCCGCGTGTGGTGGATGCCGGATACGCGAATCGCAAGCTACTGCGTCTTACCGGACTTGACGTGCAGGAAAATCAGGCACGTCGACTGCTCAACGACCTGGATGCCTACCGTGCATCCACATGGCGTGACGGTGAAGATCTCGAAATCGTGGCGACCGACTGGATGCGTGAAGTGTTCGAGCCGGCCGTGCGCATGATTCCTCGCGAATACCGTTCGCAGATCGAACAGGCGCAGTTCTTCCACGAAGTGCTCGACCATCGCTGGTTCTTGGCTGAGAAGGCGGGTCATGACGTGCCGATGGGCGAAGCGGTGCAGAGCTACATCGAGAACGTGTTGCCGCAGTACAAGCTCGAGCAGAAGGATGTGGACGCGTTGAACGCGGAAGCGGATTCCGGTGTGATTGACGACGAGTACACTTACGGCGATTATGATGACGGCTACAATCCTGACGATGATCCGGACGCTGCCGTGTGGAGTCACTGACACTGACTGACGTCAACACGGACTGACGTCGTCGGTTGACGTCATCCGACGACGTGAAAAACGCCTGTGAAACGGGCTGTGAAAACGGTTTAAGAAGTTTTCACAGCCCGTTTCACAGGCGTTCTGTTTATGCCAGCCGATTGATGAAGCCAAGCAAAATCAACCGATTCGACCGATCAATCGAGCTGGCTGGAATCGGTCTAGTTGGCCGATGCCTCACGACGGGCGCGTGCCACGGCATACAGCGTGATGCCGGCAGCCACGGAGGCGTTCAGCGATTCGACCATATTCGACATCGGAATGCCGGCAATGGAATCGCAAGCCTCGCGCACAAGACGGCTCAGTCCGTTGCCTTCAGAGCCGAGCACCACGATCAGCGGGTCGGTTTCGAAACCGGTCTCACCAACAAGCGCATCACCACCGCCGTCAAGGCCGATGCTGTAGTAGCCGCGTTCCTTCAGGCTTTCGATCGCCTTGGTCAGATTTACCACGCGGGCGACCGGCATGTGCGCCGCGGCTCCTGCGGACACCTTCCAAGCGGCGGCCGTGACCGAAGCGGAACGACGTTCCGGCAGAATCACACCGTTCGCGCCGAACGCGGCCGCAGAACGAATGACCGCGCCGAGGTTCTGCGGATCGGTAACGCCGTCCAGCGCGATGAACAGCGGTCGTGCGGCGATGCGTGCGGCCTTGGAATTCGCGGCTTCCATGGCACGCGACTTCTTGTCGGCACGTTCCACAAGCTCGGCCAGCGAGGAATACTGGAACGGCTGAGCCTTCATGACCACGCCCTGATGATTGGACGAACGTGCGATACGGTCCATCTCAAGACGGTCGGCTTCCAGAAGGTTCAGGCCGTGGATGCCGGCAAGACGCACGATTTCACGCGTACGATCGTCATGCTCGATACGTGCCGCGATATACAGCGTGGACGCCGGAACGCCGCAGCGCAGCGCTTCGAGCACCGCATTGCGGCCGATGACCAGATCATCGGAGTCCGAAGTGAACTTCGCCGCGCGACGACGTGCCGCCAATCGCGGATCGGCCATCTTGCGGCGTTCCGCCACCTTCTTTTCCCTGTATGCCTTGTGGTAAACGCGATCCTCGGCCTTGGGAGTGGGGCCCTTGCCCTTCAACGAATTACGATGCTTTCCGCCCGACCCCTTGGTCGGTCCTTTTTTCAATGCCATAGTTGACTATTGTCCCAGCACCCCGGGAAATGCGGAAGCAAAATGCGGAAGCAACGAACCCGCCCTTTCAGCCGACATGACGTTCGAATCGTTCGAAACTGAGAATCCGGTCGATTTCGGCCAGCGCGTCCGCCGGAAGGTCCATACCGGCCGCGGCCAGACTCGAATCAAGCTGCGACGGACGGGAGGCGCCGACAATCACCGAACTGATGACGGGAAGTCGCAGAATCCAAGCCAAAGCAAGCGTCGGCATCTTCACGCCGAGGCCATCGGCCACTTTCAGCAAGTCCTCCACTTTGTCGAGATTCTCATCGGTCAGCAAATCGTTGATTTGATGGTCGGCCTGCCAGGTGGCGCGCGAACCGGCCGGAATCGGCTGCCCCTTACGATACTTGCCGGTCAGCAGGCCCTGTGCAAGCGGGGAGAACGGCGTGATGCCGATGCCGTAATAATCGCAGGTATCCACAATCTCATGCTCGATATAACGGTCGATCATGTTGTACTGCGGCTGCACCACCGTCAATGGATGCAGTCCACGCTCTGAAATGATGCGTTCGGCGCGTTCGATGCGTGCCGCGCTCCACTCTTCGCTCACGCCGTAATACAGGATTTTGCCCTGATCCACCAGGTCGCTCAACGCCTGCAACGTTTCCTCCATGGGCGTGGTCGGATCGAATCGGTGGCAGTAGTACAGGTCGATGTAGTCGGTGCCGAGGTTCTTCAGGGAGCGCTCGCAGTTATTGAAAATATGCTTGCGACTCAGTCCGTATCCGTTCGCGGACTTGCCGGTCGGGAAGAACACTTTGGAGGAGATGACGGTATCCTCGCGTGGGATGTCTTTGATGAAGCGGCCGAGGAACACTTCCGCGTCGCCGCCGGAATATGCGTCGGCGCAGTCGAAGAAGTTCACTCCGGAATCGAAGGCTTTTCTGGCGATCGTCATGGCGTTTTCGGTTGCGTCGGCGTCTTCTAGACGGGTCATCCAGCTGCCGAGCGCGATTTCGGATACTTTGATACCGGCCTTGCCGACATTGCGATATTGCACGTTTGCTCCTTTGCCGATGATTTTCATCGTTGTAATAGTGTGTTGGGATTTACGGTATATGCTCAAGCCGGCTTGAACGCAAATGGTGGTTTTGTGTGTGAACGGGTTGCGTGCGTGGGTTG
>CAVEVJ010000155.1:0-3003 GCA_963619075.1 Acidaminococcaceae bacterium | reverse complement strand
GTACCGATGAGGGCACGTATTATCGATTGACCGTGCAGGACGCTTCCACCCAACGGATCGACGACTCTGGCCTGAACGTCGCAACGTCGAGCGTATGGCGGCATGCATGGCTGTGGTGCATGGGAATCATCGTTGCGGCGTATTGCCTAGTGGCTTTCCCGCGTATCCGTCATCGCAAGTAGGAGGAATAATGAGCCGTCATTCCCGTTCCAACACGGCCATACGTGTTGTTCTGGCCATTTGCTCCATGTTGATCATCATGGCTTTGGTGGTTGGTTCATGCATATTCAGACCATCTTGGCTGAAGGCGGATTCCGCGGAGGTTTCCAGTGCGTCCGTGTCGCACACGGTCAGCCCGCGTCAGGTGTCAACGTACTGCCCTGCGCGAATGACCATAGCCGACACCGATTCGTATGGCGACAGTGAATATCAGGCATCCAATGGAAATGTCACATCTTCGGCCAGATACAGTGCGTTCGGTTCGGTATTCCGTTCGTCGGTCTTTAATTTCGGCGCCCAGGACGATTCCTCGGCGCTGACTGTGGAGAAGCGTGATGCCGATTCCCAGCAGAGTCTGTATATCGCATCGGGTTCGGTCGACGGTGGTTCGCAATTGCAGAATACACGTCTACTGTCCGCGACGGACGGTACCGGTTCCGTGTCTTCGGTGATGTCATGGGCCACCGACGGCGATTTGAAAGGCGTCTCGGCGGTCTCCTGCATTCAACCGGCCCTTGAGCAGACGTTCCTTGTCTCCGGTACAAAAACGGGAACCACGCAGCAGCTCGTGGTAGCCAATTCCTCATCCAAAGCGGCATCCGTTACCGTGAAGATTTGGGGAGCGGACAAATCCGGTGCCTTGGCGTTGTCGACCGGCTCGACTTTGGCTGTGGGTGCCGGAACGGAATCCGTCATAAACCTGGCGGCGGCGGCTCCGGACCAAGAAGCGCTGTACGTATCCGTATCGAGCACCGATGCGCCTATCGCCGCCGTGGTGAGGACTATCGATATGGACGGGTTGACATCAAAGGGGTCGGACTATTCGGCCCCCAATAACGTTTCCGGCAAGACCCTTGCCTTGTCCGGCGTTTCCGAGGGCGATTCGACCACCGTGTACGTGTATGCGGACACAACCACGGATGTGACGGTCTCCTGGATCGGAGAGAAGGGTACCACGCAGACCAACCAGCAGACGCTTGAAGGCGGCAGGGTCTCCGTAATCGATTTGTCGAAAGCGCCGGAGGGCGTCCAGGCTCTTTCCATAAGCGCTGACGAGCCGATTTCCGCCGCGGCCAAAATCACGAATGATGGTGATGACGATCAGACGGATTTCGCCTTGGTCAATGCTGTGGAACCGACAACGATCTCCGCCATGGCCATACCGGATCAAGCCACCGCCGTGGTTGATGTGGTCAACATGGCGGATGATGAGAAGACGGCCACGCTGACGGCGTACAATGCGGACGGCGAGCCGATTGATCAGCGTGATATCACCCTGGAGTCGAATGCATCTGCGACTGTGGATCTTTCCGACATCAATGATGGTGATGTGGCTGCCCTCAGCCTAAGCGATCCGGATGGTGCCATGGTGTGGAATGCGCGCATAGCACAGCAGGACGTTTCCGAAGCGAAGCTGGCCGGAATCGCCATTCTTGGGGCAGTCAGCCTCAAGGAAGCCCGTGAAGTGGTGTTTTCCAACAACGATATGACCGTAGTGCGTTGATCACATGCCCCATTCGGGATCGATTTCCTCAGGGCGGCGCCCATAAAGTTCAGCTAGTCGCGAAACCACTTCATCGCGAATCGCGAACTGCAGATCCATGCGGCTACGTGCATGCGATTGCAGGGGCATGCGGTACAGCACGATGCGGGGAGGAACGCCGTGGTCGCCGGGGAACGATTGCGAACCCAGTCGCGGTTTCGGCTCCCACGGGGCGGGATCGGACGGAGGAACGTCTTCCACTGCGAACTGAACTGGTGCCACCAACTCCGGCCATGCCCCGTTGAGTCTGCGGATCTGAGCCACCACCATATCGTCGAACATGCCGCTTCTGGTACGGTATCGGGGCAGTCGTGTGCCGAACATGGGTGTTCGTGTGCCGCGTCCGTGGCGGTTTCTATATACGGTGGATTCCCAAGGAAGTTGATGCATGGCTTCTACCATATCAGGGCGTCGCGTGGTTCTTAGGCTACGATATTGTTCATTGGATTCGGGCGGAAGGAATGGTCATGGCGGATATTTCGGTGCCTTGGTGGAACGACGTGGACGTCGCCGACTTATGCTCCGGAGCGCATTTGATTGCGTTCGATCTCGACAACACGTTGGCCCGTTCGAAGAAACCGATGAAAAACAGCATGGCCGAGTTGTTTTCCGCATTGACTTCCATGATTGACGTTGCGGTGATCTCCGGTGGGAAATACGCCCTTGTGCAAAGCCAGGTGGTGAACATGCTGGCGAATCGGGCCGACAGGTCGCATCTCCATCTCATGCCGACCAGTGGAACGCGTTATTACCGTTGGCTTGACGGGGATTGGAGACAGGTCTTCGCGCGTGATCTCAGCAAGGAGGACCGTGAAAAAGCCAAGGAATCATTGGAGCGCAATGCCAGGGAGCAAGGCGTTTGGAACGAACGGGTATGGGGCGAGCGGATAGAGGATCGAGGAAGCCAGATCACGTTTTCCGCTTTGGGACAGTTGGCTCCGGTGGGGGACAAAGAGGCTTGGGACCCTTCGAACGAGAAGAAGAAGCGTCTTGCTCAGGCCGTTTCCGCTGATCTTCCGCATCTTGAGGTGCATCCCGGTGGCTCCACCAGCGTCGATATTTCCGAGAAAGGCGTCGATAAGTCGTTCGCGGTGCGTGAACTTGCGGATATACTCGGCATCGCAGTGGATGAAATCGTGTTCATCGGCGATCGCATGACCCCGGACGGCAACGACTATCCCGCGGCCGAAGTGGGCACGCGGGCGGTGAGGGTCTCAGGACCGGAGGATACGGAGAAGCTG
>CAVEVJ010000154.1:0-2358 GCA_963619075.1 Acidaminococcaceae bacterium | reverse complement strand
GATTGTATGCATGCCGCTGCTGTTCGTCGTGATATTCACCGTGCAATCGCATGGTGAAAGCGCGATGATATGGCAGTCTCTCATCTGGGCCGGTTTCTTTCTGGTGCTGCTTGAAGGCAACGGCCTGTCCTACGACGGTCGAGGGTTCGCCATGGAGGTGATCAGCGGCGTTCGCGGTGTGGACGACCGTCACGGCCGAGTGCGTGTCTATGTGGGCATACTGATTGCCTACATTGCGGTATTGATGGTCGTCGTCTATGCAATCACCGGTGATTGGCGCAGTGCTGAAGGGTTGGTCACGGGACTGGTTTTCGGTTGCATAAGCCTGTGCCTGGGGTTCTGTGGATTGGGCTTGGCGGAAGTGGTCTCCTGTGTGTTCATGTATCCGGTGCCGTCCATCTCGCGCCCGTTCTCGTCGCCGCAGGGCCGAGTGGGTGCCCAGATGCTGTTTCCGTTCCTGCATATGTTCGGCATGATCGCGTTGATGCTACCTACCGGCATCGTTACGGTGGCGTTGGCGTTGACGGGCAATACGGGACTGTACTGGCTGCTGGCGCCGGTTTCGCTGGTCAACGGCGTTGCCGTGCTTGCGATTGGTACATGGCTTGGCGGTAAGCTATTGGAGGCTCGGATGCCGAAGATTCTCGCCACTTTGAATACTTTCGCGTCCCTGCAACAGTAAGGACGGATTTTCGACGCAGTGAAGGGGAGTGGTTGGTGGCGTGCAGAACAGGAACGTTCCGTGAGGTGAGGATTCGCCGTCGCATTACCGTATCGCTTTCCGTGGCCATCACCACGGCGCTGTGCTTGGGATACGTGGCGGGCGATCTGTACGATATGCTGCCGGGCGTACTGACGTTCGACGAAGTGGAACGCACCACCGCAACGGAACCACGTGCCGTGATATCTGCTTCGAAGGTCGTCGGGAACCTGGACTCGTCGATTGCAGTGGATGCAGACGCCGCGCAACAACTCGTCGACGAATTCACCGCGACCGAGGGAATCGGCGGCAGCTATTCCATCGCCATCGCCGACGCCGAGGGTGAGATCGTGGCCGAAAGCGGCATCGACGAGAAACGGGTGCCGGCCTCCACCATGAAGACGCTCACCGCATATGCGGCGGCAAGCACGCTTGATATGGGAACGACGCTGGCCACGCAAACCTATCTGGAGCAATACCAGGATGGAACGGCAAGCGTCGTGCTCAAAGGCAATGGAGACATGCTGCTCGGATCTGGGCAATCGGATAGCGCCCACGTCAACGGCCGGGCGGGTCTCGGCACGCTCGCCAAGGAGACCGCGACGGCTCTGAAGCAGCGCGGCATCAAATCGGTGACGCTGTTGTACGACGACTCGATGTTCGGCGATGACCGTTGGCCCGATGGCGTCGGCGAGCTCGACCCGGACCATGTGTATTATGCTCCGACCGCATCCATGGCAGTGGACGGCGGACGCTATTGGGGAGATTCCGCGCCATCGAATCCGGATGTTTTCAGCGCATACCCCGAACTATCCACCCATCCGGCGCTGGAAGCCGCGCAGACCTTCCAACAGCGGCTGCAGGAACAGGGAATCGACGTGATCGAGGTGAGTGAGGGTACTGTTCCGGAGGGAATCAGTCCGATAGCGGAAGTCGAATCGGCATCTCTAAGTGAGATCATGGCCTTTATGATGCGTCATTCCGACAATTCCCTGGCTGAGGAATTCGGAAGGCTCCTGGCCATTGAGACCGGCGACGACAATTCGCCGGAAGGCGCGGTGAAGGCCGTCAAACGGGTGTTGCAACAGTCGGGAATCTCCACCGACGGACTCACGATGCTGAATTGCTCCGGATTGGCAAGCGGGTCGAAAACCACAGTGCGCACATTGCTTGACGTACAGCTGCGAAATCTGCAGGAAGGTTCAGGAGCTGCCGCAGCCGAAGGATTGTCGGTTGTGGGTTTCGTCGGCACCGCGGCGGAACGTCTTGACGATGAAAGCGAGGCCGGACTGATTCGCGTCAAAACCGGTAGTCTCGGAAACGTCACGGCCATGACGGGGAATGTGTCCCGCACCAACGGGGGAGCGCTCAGCTTCGCCGTGATAGTCAACGATCCTGATAATATGCAATCGGCCAAGAACGCCATCGACGCGTTTGTCGCCGGATTGCCAAGGTTGTGATGTGCATGCCGTACTCGTCACGCTTGCGTAAGTCTATCGGAGCGTTGCGTTCCACGTTGTCCGAAGCCGGTTTCGGCATGCAGGATGCCCGCTTCGCCAAACATGGCGTCCACCAGCCCGATTTCGACGCTCCATTGATTATGGTGGCCTGTTCCGGTGGGCGTGATTCGATGGCTCTGGCTGCAGTGGCGGCAAAGG
>CAVEVJ010000153.1:0-3990 GCA_963619075.1 Acidaminococcaceae bacterium | reverse complement strand
GGTCACGTTTGGCTTGAATCGCCGCATCTGAGCGGTCGGAGTCCCTTACACCTACAAGATCAGCAAGCCCCGGCTTGTTTTCTTTGGCTTTCCGAGCGAATGCATCGACCTTGATTGGTGGATCCGCCCATTCCGGTTGAACGTCTGTCGAAATCTTCGGCATCGGAGGCGGAGGTGGATCCTGGGCCCTTCGAGGCATGGTGAGGTTGCGCAGCCGCCGTGTTGTCGCAGGCGACGTTTCGTTCCTCCGCATATCAAAAGTGCCCATGCATCCAACGTGAAGGATGCATGGGCACTTTGTCTACCTGAAACGACTCCTGTGGTCGGAGAATGCGGGTTATCCACATACTCGATATTTAGGTGTCCGCCGTTTCGTCAGCAGAAGTGGAATCATTCCGTGGGAACAATGGAGACGATCTTCGGGGCCTTGACGATCACCTTGCGCGGTTCTTTGCCCCCGAGTCGATCGGCGACCGCCTCAAGGGCCATGGCTTCAAGTTCCTTCGGGTCGATATCCGGGGAGACATCGAGTTTGGCGCGCACCTTGCCCTTGATCTGCACGACCGCGGTCACGGTGTCCTGACCGACATAACGTTCATCGGCCTTAGGCCAATCGGCGTGGGCCAGGGATTCGGCATGGCCGAGCTTGTTCCACAGTTCCTCACAGATATGGGGCGCGATTGGCGAAAGCATCAGAATCAGCGGTTCGATGGCTGCACGGGGCACGGAATCAAGGCTGGTCAGATGGTTGTTGAGCACGATGAGCTTTGCGATTGCAGTGTTCGGACGCATCGCCTCCATTTCCACGGTCACTTCGGCGATCGTGTTGTTGAGCAGCTTCAACGTCTTGTTGTCGAGCTCGCCATCGGTCACATTCACCTGTCCGGTGGTCTCGTCGACGACGTTGCGCCACAGGCGCTGTAGGAAACGCATGGAGCCGACCACGTTGCGCGTGTTCCACGGGCGGGATTCGGCAAGCGGGCCCATGCCCATCTCATACAGGCGGAAGGTGTCCGCACCGTAGTTCTCGTACATGTCGTCCGGCGTGATGATGTTCTTCAGGCTCTTGCCCATCTTGCCGAACTCGCGGTTGGCGTGCTGGCCGTTCCATGTGAACGTCGGCTCTCCGTTGGCATCGGCGGGGCCTTCGACCACTTCGGCGGCCGGCACGTACTGTCCGCGGTCATCAGTGTAGGCGTATGCCTGAATCATGCCCTGGTTGAATAGCTTATGGAACGGTTCGGCGGAATCAACGAATCCGAGATCGAAAAGCACCTTGTGCCAGAAACGGGAGTACAGCAGGTGCAGAACCGCATGCTCCACACCACCGATGTACAGGTCCACGCCGCCGGCCTTGCCGGTGGTTTCGTTATGGTTCGGTCCCATCCAATAATCGAACTCGTCCTTTTCGACCATGTGTTCGGTGTCGGTCGGATCGATGTAACGCATGTAGTACCAGCATGAGCCAGCCCAGTTCGGCATGGTGTTGGTGTCACGATAGTAGGTCTTCTTGCCGCCGCCCAGATCAAGTTCCACCTTGATCCAATCCTCGTTACGGCTCAGCGGAGCCTCCGGATTGGACTCAGCGTCTTCTGGATCGAACGTCTTCGGACTGTAATCGGGCACGTCCGGCAGGTTGATCGGCAGTTGGTCGTCCGGAAGCAGGTGCGGGGTGCCGTCCTCTCCATACACGATCGGGAACGGCTCTCCCCAATAGCGCTGGCGGCTGAAGAGCCAGTCGCGCAGACGGTAGCTGACCGTTCCCTTGCCGACACCGGCTTCCTCCAGCCAGGAGTTGACCTTGTCGATCGCCTCATCCACGCGCAGTCCATCAAGGCTCAGTTCGTCGCCGTTGGCCTTCGTGGACTCCACGGAAGAGTTGATGACGATGCCGTCATGGGAAACGAACGGAGCTTTGCCCTCATAATTGTCCAGGTCGTCGCCGGATTCCGGCAGCGGCTGCACGGTGTAGATGACCGGCAGGCCGAACTTGACCGCGAAATCGTAATCCCGCTGGTCGCCGCCGGGGACGGCCATGATGGCGCCGGTACCGTAGTCCATGAGCACGTAATCCGCGGTGAACAACGGCAGCTTGGCTCCCGTGATCGGGTTCACGGCATACAGGCCTGTGAACAGACCGGTCTTTTCGCCGGCCTCGTCCACACGGTCCTTGGCGGTCTTGGATTCCGCTGCCTGACGGTACACCTTCACGCCCTCAGCCGGAGTGACATGGCCGCCCTTCCAGCTTTCCGGAGTTCCCTCGGGCCATTCGGCGGGAACGTCCTCAAGCAGGTGATGCTCGGGAGAGACGACGGCGAATGTGGTGCCGAACAAAGTGTCGGGACGTGTGGTATAGATTTCCATATCCTTGACGCCGCTCGGAGTCTCGACGTCGAAATGCACGGATGCGCCATGGGATTCGCCGATCCAATTACGCTGCATGAGCTTGACTTTTTCGGGCCAGTCGATGCCGTCGAGGTCTTCGATCAGACGGTGGCCGTATGCGGTGATGCGCATGGACCACTGGCGCAGCTCACGCTGGAATACCGGGAAGTTGCCGCGTTCGGACCTTCCCTCGGCGGTGACCTCCTCGTTGGCAAGCACGGTTCCAAGGCCAGGACACCAGTTGACCGGGGACTTGGAGATGTATGCCAGACGGAAATCGTTGAGCACGTCGGACTGTTCGGCCTCGCTCAGATCGGCCCAGGACTTGCCTTCGAATCCGGGAATGGCACGCTCTCCCGATTCGAACTGTTCGATCAGCGTGCTGATCGGACGGGCGCAGCCCTCGGAACCGGACGGGTTGGTGTAGTCCTCGTCGTACCAGGAATCGTAGATGCGCGAGAAAATCCACTGCGTCCAACGCACATAGCCCGGGTCGATGGTGGCGAATGAACGACGGTTGTCGAAGCTCAGGCCCATACGATGCAGCTGGCGTCGCATGTTCGCGATGTTCTGCTCCGTGGTGATGCGCGGATGCTGGCCGGTCTGCACGGCATACTGTTCGGCAGGCAGGCCGAAAGCGTCATAACCCATGGCATGCAGCACGTTCTCACCCTTCATGCGGTGGTAACGGCTGACCACATCGGTGGCGAGGTATCCCAGCGGATGGCCGACATGCAGGCCCTTGCCCGACGGATACGGGAACATATCCATCGCAAAATAGGATGGACGTCCTTCGGCGTTACGGCCCTTGCCGTCCTTCAGATCACCATTGACGTTGGCTGCCCAGAAAGTGCCTTCATCATCCCAGATCTGCTGCCATTTCTCTTCGATGCCCTGCGCCATGTTCGCGTTATAACGGAACGACGGCTCGGCGGATTCCTTCGATTGCGGCTGTGCGCTCTTCTCGATGTCACTCATAGTGCACGAAATTAGCCGCGCAACTGGACACATCGCAAGACGACAATCATTATCCAAGAAGCTTTGCGTCAGTCCTCGTCGGCCATCGACGGAGGATTCAGCGCGGAGTCCGGAACATAACCTATCTGCTGGACCATATCTTCCACGGCCCGTTCCCATGATCCGTCGGACACCATCGATTCCAAAGCGGCGTCAATCTGCTTCGTCAGACTATCCTGACCCGATTTGACCGCAACCGTATAGGATCGTCTCGCGAACGCTTTCCCGACGACGTTCAGGTATTCGCTGCCTCTTCCGGAAGCCAATCCCGAAGCGACGGCATCGTCAACGGCAACCGCGTCGGCCTGCCCCATCATCAAAGCCGTAACACATTGCGGATAGGAATCCCGCTCTTCGACATTCGCGGTTTCGGAAAGGTCGCGCACGTGGTCGGCGATGGCACTGCCCTTTGCCGCGCATACCGTTTTGCCGGAAAGCGCGTCAACACCGGTTATCGTCCCGACACTGTCCGCACGAACGAGCAGCGTCTCCCCGACGTTCAGATACGGCCCCGAGAACGACACCTCGCCATCGGCCGCATCGTCGGTCGCGAAGGAATCCACCACCATGTCGACGACATTGTCCGCC
>CAVEVJ010000152.1:0-2524 GCA_963619075.1 Acidaminococcaceae bacterium | reverse complement strand
CCCGCAAACCGGCGAGCCCGGCGTTTCCTGCGCGGACTTCGCCCAGATGAGCACGATAGCGGACGAGCTCAGCGGCACGGCTTTGCGCATGGACTCCACGAACACCATGAGCAACGGCCTCTCCGAAGAAGCTTCCGGCGCGTGGCGGATAACGCAAACGGTCAAGCAACGTACTCGAACCGTTCCCGTGGTGTGGCCCCTGGCCATTGCCGTGGCCCTGTTGCTGGCATGGGAGCTCGGATCCTGGATGGCTCAGTCGAGGAGGCTGCTGTGAACAAGAAGACGTCCGTAAAGGCAAAAGCCCCACTGGCCGTTCGCATCGCATTGGTCGCACTGGCCGTGGTTCTGTTGGCCGTCGGTCTGCTTGCCGCGGTGAACCTGACCGCGATGGGCAATTACAATCAGGCCACGCAGCGCCTCAACGAGAACATCAAACTCGTGCAGCAGGAGGATGCCGATCTCGACAAACAGTACGCCAGCCAGCAGCAGACCGACGCCCAGTTCGAGGAAGCCAGCGCATTCAGCGCTCTGCTACTGCCGAGCCTGCGCGAAGGCATCGATTACAACAGCGACATCTCCAGCCAACTGACCAAGCTGATGGAACAACAGCTCAGTGACACCGATGAGCAATCGTCCACGGACACCACGGAGGATTCCGCCGGAGGAACGGTCGAATCCGGCACATCGGGCGGCAGCCTCACCGATGAGCAACTCAAGAAGGTGGAGGAACTGCTGAAGCAGAACACATCATCCACGCAATCCGACGGAAACGACGATTCCTCCGGTTCCGCAACGGCAGGGAACGAAAGCGATTCCTCCCAAGCGAAACCCTGGTAGGGATGTTGTCCGCGGTACTCACCGCTGGAACTCACCGCCATATCGTGGTGTTCACGCATCCAACGCATGAACGCTACAGCCGAACGATAGTGGAACGGACGGTTATCCACAAAGGATGACCGTCCGTTTTCGCTGAATTCCAACGACGACACGCCAGAGAACAGCTTTTTCATCATTCTCCGACCACAAGGGTGATTTTCACGACGCCGACACCGTGGAACATGGTCGAATACGATTATGGACACTTCATTTGCATATAGTCAGCCATCATCGTTGATGGACACGTTGACCAACCCCGTCTCCGTGCCGGGCATGCCTTGCAGATGCCGTGGCACGGTTCGAATGAATCAGAATCTCATCGCGGCGCAACTACGGTCCGCGCTTTGCCACCTTGACGATCTCGACACGGTACTGAAGGCCAATACCCTGCCCGACTGGTCAGGCAAAGCGGCGCAATCCTACAGGAGTCAACTGATCGATTTGGGACGGCAATCCGCCGCGCTGCGCGATGCGATCGACACGACATCTCGCATATTGTGGTCTGTAGGTGCGGCATGAACTGGCAGGTCACTTCCAACGTAAGCGGAGGCCACGCGTTCGCCCCCGCGCAATATCAGCTGTATGAGAACGCGGCCAGAGCGCTGGGCGAGGCCGCAAGGTCATTGAACATATCAGGAGTCGCGTTCGGCACGCTCGTCGCGCAATTGGGTATGAGCCAATACATAATGCCTGCGGTATCCGCCGTCACTCAACCGATGCCGTTCTGTCTATCCGCGGATCACGTTGCATTGCCGTACTCCCAACTTGCCGGGCAATGCGAGGACCATGCCCGGCAATGCATGGCCATCGCAGCGGAGCTCACGCAGATGTCGCTGCTGATCATGCGTGCGCAATCGTTGTATTCGCAAGCCGATGATGCAAGCCGAAGAGTGCTGAACGAGACCTTGCAGCTGACTATACGGTCCTTCCCGAAGGAGTCCTTCGCGGTGGGAGCCGCGATCAGTGGACTCGGATATCTGTTCGGATCCATCAAGGAAGGCAAATCGAACGGCATCTACCTGCTCGATTCCCTCGACTGGGCACAGGAGGGAATCATGGGTGCCGCGGGTGCCGCCATCAGCGGAACCGGTCCTTTACGGGGGTTGCTGAAAACCGACGAGGTGAACACGGCCGCGGGGATCATCGCCAAAGGCAGCAGCCTTGGCTACAACCTGTGGCAGGGTAATGAGCTCACCGTAACCCAGGTTCGCTCCAAAGCCCAGGTGGTACAGGAATCGCATAGCGTCAGCGAATCGATGGAGGACCTGCGTCGTCTGGCCGAAGAGAGGCTCGGCAAGGCGGATCTTGACAGCGGACTTGAATACGGCACGATAGCCATAAGCAAATACCGCAGGAAAGACGGATCGAACGCGTGGCTGGTCACCATTCCCGGCACCGACGGCCAACCCGATTCTCCGTTCGGATGGCCTCAGAACGTAGAATTGATGAGCTCGGATTCGGAGCAGCGCATGCAGGCCGACAGCGCACGCATGGTCGCGCAGGCCATGAAACAGGCCGGGATCGGCAAAGATGAGCCGGTGGCCATGATCGGGCATTCCCAAGGAGGCATCGTAGCTGCGACACTGGCTTCCGACCTGAAAGATGACTACACCATCGAGCATGTGGTCACGGCTGGATCTCCCATAGC
>CAVEVJ010000151.1:0-2471 GCA_963619075.1 Acidaminococcaceae bacterium | reverse complement strand
GGCATATCAAACCTCGACTCGTACCGAAGACATACGCAAACAGGCCGCCGGCGCGCTTGACGAAGCGCACGGCATAATCGACATGCTTCGCCACCCCGAGCAGATGGTCACGCAACCCGATTCCTCCGACGAGACATCCCTGACAAGAGAATCACTGGACGCTCTCATCAGCGAAACCCGGTCCGCAGGCATGCAAATGAACACCTGGATAGACATCAGACAGCTCAACGCCCTTGATGGAGCAATCGGAAAAATCGCCTATCGGACGGTGCAGGAGGGACTGACCAACGCACGGCGCCACGCACCGAATGAACCGGTATCCGTACAAGTGGACGCGAATCCCGACCAAGGCGTGCACGTGCACATCAGCAATCCAACATTGACGCGAACCGCGCAACAACCCCTCACGCAATCCGACAATGGAGAACGAACCGGTGCCGGACTGCCGGGAATCACGGCGCGCGTGGAGCAGGCCGGCGGAACATGCCGATACGGTTTCGACTCACGCAACGCATTTCACCTTGATGTGCAGTTACCATGGGTTGAGTGAATGATACGCATAGCAACAACAGACAGTCGGTTACGGTCAGCGTTGTCGATGACGATCCGATGATAGGCCAGGCTATGCGTCTGATTCTGGAAGACTATTCAGACGGACTCATCAGCGTGGCATCGACGAGTACCAGCGGAGAGGACGCCGTTCTGCACGCGCGGGAAGAGCGGCCGGATGTGGAGCTCATGGACATAGCCATGCCGCATATGGACGGAATCGAGACCACCAGGCGACTGCGAGCGCTCCCCCACCCACCGCATGTGCTCATGTTGACATCGTTGAATCCGTCAAACACCGTCGAGAGGGCGATTGAGGCCGGGGCGCAAGGCTTTATTTCCAAGACGGACGCTCCCGAAGACATCATTCGGCGGGTGATCGACGTATGCGACGGACTTCCGCAATTCAATCCGGCCAGTCAGCAGCAGCTTATCGCCGGGCTTAGCGCGCAACGGCCCCAGTCTCGCCGAGATGAGGCCAGGTCCATGCTGGACACTTTGCCCGAAAGGGAGAGGGAGGCCGTCATCCTCGCTGCGGAAGGTTACACCAATGCGGAAATCGGGCAGCGTATGTTCATCTCCGAACGTACCGTCAAGGCGCATCTTTCCTCAGCGTCCGAAAAGCTTTGCATGGGTCGTGTTCAGATGGCACGTCTTGTGGAACGTGCCGATTTGTCGGAGAGGTCCCTGTAGATCCATATGCCGCAGTTTGCGACAGTGTGACCTGACGCTTGTAATGTCGTTGCTCGACCGGAGCGCACCGCATTTTCGACGTGATGAACATGCGGGGTGTTCCCCTGACCGCGTCCGACGTGTTCAAAGCGAAATCGATCGCCGCCATCTCGCCGGTCGCACGTACCGTCTACGCGACCCGTTGGGACGACATCATGGATCCGCTTGGCGACGATTCGCAGATTCTGGAGGAATTTTTCTCGAACCTGTATTTGATTCTTTCCCATAAGGCCGTCTGCACGCAGCTGCTCGAAGAGTTCTACAACGACGTGCTCAAAACGTATGTCAGGGATCAGAACGTCATCTCGTTCATCGACGATGTGCTGGCGCCCTATGCCAACGCATGGCTCATCATCAGCAGACCTGCCGACGCGAATCTGCCGAACGACGTGGTAGGTCAGCTTGTGGCGCTCAATGATTATCAGACCACCGGCTGGAAACCGGTAGCCATGTGGGCGCTGGTCAATTCCATCCGCAATCTCGGCAGTGCCGCCGCCCGCGTGTTCTCCAAGCCCGAAGCGCATACGAGGGAGGCTGCCGAGAACGGGAAGAACGACGAAGATCTGCAACTGCACGACATGGCACGCCTGCACGACGTTCTGTCCGCGCTGGAACGTGTCACTGGCGTGGACAGTCTTAACAGGCAAAGCCCTCTACAACGACGCACACGGTCGGCGAGCGCCATCCGCGATCTCGAACGCGGCCACACCCTGCAGCAGATTCGTGGGTTCCTCATCACTGACGACGATCGCCGGAGCGCGCTGGCCCATCTGCGCGGCGAACTGCAGCCCAGCCCCGAGTTGAACCGCTTGCTGCTTATTCGCGCGAATGAACGGCAAGCGGGAATGCGCATCACCCGGCCGCGCAGCCTCAACGCCGTTCCGATCATGCCCAAACAGGTTGCGGCGGGTTCGTCGTTCGCCGACTGGCCGGAAGCCATACGTGACCATTGGGCCAACCGTATCGGCAATCTTGCGCTCAGCCAGGCCAATGAACGACAACTCACGCAGTTCGCATCCTATGAGGAACGCCGCGACCGCATGCTCCTGTCGGCAAGCTCCAAACGATTCCCACTGACCGCGCAGCTCGCCGATATCGCCCAATGCACCCCTCAGACCCTGCAGTTCCGGCAGGATGAAACCATCCGGCTTATCGCCGATTATTGGAATATTCGTCAATGCGGAACGTAC
>CAVEVJ010000150.1:0-8529 GCA_963619075.1 Acidaminococcaceae bacterium | reverse complement strand
GTATCGCAGCGGTGGGCGTTGCCCATGGCGAGCTTCTCTTCGATGTCGTAGAAGACCACGTGCATGCCAAGTGCCTCGGCGATGACGGACAGCTGCGAACCGATGTTGCCGTAGCCGATGATGCCGAGCGTTTTACCACGCACCTCGTGGGAGCCGGAAGCGGATTTGTCCCACATGCCGTGCTTCATGTGGTGGGTATGCGCCGGGATGCGGCGCATCAGGCAGATGATATCTCCAATGACCAATTCCACAACGGACCTGGTATTGGAATACGGTGCGTTGAAGACTGCGATGCCGTTCTTGCCGGCGTATTCAAGGTCCACCTGATTGGTGCCGATGCAGAAGCATCCGACTGCGGTGAGGGTCGGACGCGCGTCTATGATCTTTCGTGTCACGTTGGTCTTGGAACGGACGCCCAGCAGGTCCACGCCTTCCAGAGCGTCGATCAGTTCGTCTTCGCTCAGTGCGCCTTTCAGGCATTCCACTTCAAAACCATGATCACGCAGTGATTGGGCCGCGTCCGGATGAATATTCTCCAATAACAGTGCTTTAGGCATGTGTTCCACCTTATAGCTTGAGCAGTTTTTCGTCGTCCGTTGTCCGGACTATAAGCAGACGTTGCGTTGGACGGGTCATGGCTACATACAGATCGGATGCGGCCACGGCACGTGAGGGGGCGTCCGTTTCGATACGTCCAGGCTGCACTACCATCACGGCATCGTATTCAAGGCCCTTCACCGTCTGTGTGGAGCAGATGGTCACCTGTTCATCCCACGAACTCTGCGATTCGAGGCGGCTGAATTCCTTCGGATTCAGATTTTCCTGCAACTCGTCGTAGATGCGTTTGCGAAGCGGTCTGATCATATCGTCGGGAGCGATGACGGCCACACGTCCGGTGCCGTCCGAGGAGACATACGCGCGCGTCAGTTCGACGCTTTGCTGCGCGATTGCGTCGATAAGGAGGCTTTCGTCGGCCAGCGTGAGTCGTTTCACGGAATCCTTGACGCCGCGTACCGCGTTGACTGTGGAGATGTAGAGACCCTCCGCCGTCGCGAAATCGCAGGCGAGTTGCGAAACCTCCCTCGGGTTGCGATAGTTGATCGTCAACTCGTTGAGCTGCCAATTACGCGGACCGAACAGGGGATCCATCATCTTGTTCCAGGAGCGGGTCCCACCCAGTGCGGAGGTCTGCGCCACGTCTCCGACGATGGTGAATGACCTGGAGGGGCAACGGCGGATGAGCATGCGCCAGTCCATGGCAGTGAGCTCCTGGGCCTCATCCACGACGACATGACCGTATGTCCATTCACGGTCGGCAGCCGCACGCTGCGCGGTAAGTTCCGCGTCCATGCCGTTGATGTTGTCCACAAGCATCTGGGAGGTGACGATTCCGGAACCGATTCCGGCCTGTGCAAGGGTGTCCTGCGCGAACTGCTCCTCTTCCGCGCGCTTGGCGTCCAAAGCCTTTTGCCTCGCCACTGCCTTGGGATCGGGGCCGAGCAGTTCCATAGCCTCGTCGAGCAACGGAACGTCACTGGCCGTGAACGGTGAGCCTTTCGGACGAGTCAGCTCCCGGACATCTCGCTCATCAAGCCATGGGGCAAAGCGATGCAGTTGCTCCGGCTTGCAGAAAAGCTGGTCGATCAACCATTCGCCGGTCATGGGCAGCCATGCCATATTCAAGGTCTTGCGCAAAGCATCGTTCATGCGCAGCTGCTGCATGACGTCGGTCAATTCGGCTTGTTCCGGCGTATAGTCGAGTTTTTCCACGTACCGGTTGCGCATGGAGATGAGCATGCTGTGCACGAATGTTTCACGGGCTTTGTTGTGCTGCTGGCGTGTTCTCTTGGCATCGGTAATGGCCTGTTCGACGTCTGTGCGGAGCATCGACACGGAGAACCCATTGATTCGTATGGTCGGCAGATGGTCGGGGACTCGTTCGCGTGCCGCAACGGCATTGGCTATGGCTTTGGCCATGCGACGCTGCCCCTTGAGACGTGCGGCATGCGGAGCGTCCTGTGCGGTCGCGATCACTCCGGGAATCAGATCGGATATGGTGCGGCTGACCACTCCGGTCTCGCCCAAGGACGGAAGTACCTGATCGATATAGTGGAGGAATGTGGAGCTGGGACCGACGACCAGCACACCGGAACGCTCCAAAGTACGTCGGTGCGTATACAGCAGATACGCCGCTCGATGCAGCGCCACGGCGGTTTTTCCGGTACCGGGGCCACCCTGCACGACCACGGCCTGATTGAGGTTGGCTCGGATTATACGGTCCTGCTCCGCCTGGATGGTGGCTACAATATCGGTCATCTTGCCGGTGCGCTTGGAATTGAGAGACGCCAGCAAAGCTCCTTCGCCGGTTAACGTGCCGTTGGACGATGCCTCGCCCACCTGATCGGAATGTACGTCGAGTACCTCGTCTTCAACGCCGATCACATCCCTGAAGCTCAAAGTGATGTGACGGCGCATGACGATGTCTCCATGATTCGAAGGCGTCGCCTCGTAGAACGGCCGTGCCGCGTCTGCCCTCCAATCGGTGAGCAGCGGTTCATGGTTGTCATTGGACAATCCGATTCGTCCGATGTACCGGCGTTCGCCATGCACGTCGTCGAGGCGGCCGAATACGAGACGATCCTCAACGGCACGCAGTTGCGTGAGCCTGTCCTCGTACATGGTGGCAAACGAATCGCGTTCGGTGCGCTGGGTGGGGGAGCCGTGCGATCCTGCGGCGCGAACCGTATCAAGGCGTGCACGCACTTGCGTTCGCAAGTCGTCCAAACGGTTGTATGCGCGGCTGACGGCCTGCTGTTCTTCCCTCAGCTGGGCGGAGTAGCTCGACATCTATGGAATCCCTTCATCAAAAACTCAGGCAATTCAATCTACTCTGAGGGTTCTACGAAATCGATCGCAGGGCGTCCCGACAAGTGGTGAGGAAGCGTGATGCGGTACGGCGGCATGGAAAGACGGACTTCCTCAAAGGAACCATTGAAATGAGTGTGCATTTTGTGCTTTAGTGGGGAATTTCGGTGAGCTGTGGGGTAGAGTGGTGAAACAGCTGCAGGGTGGAGTGTGTCCAGAAGCTGGAAAAGGAGGTGCGGCGATGGTCCAGAGTGCCGAAACGCCGCTCTCTGACGATTCGCCAGCACTTGACAACGGTATGGCGCAATTGCCTCCACTGCTGCTGGGAACCTACACACCTAAAATCGATGCCAAAGGTCGAATGGCCTTACCGGCGAAGTTTCGCAACCAGCTGGGAGCGGGCATGGTGATGGCGCGAGGTCAGGAACGCTGCATCTATTTGCTGCCCCAGTTGGAGTTTCGCCGCATCGCCATGCAGATTCAACGTACGTCCTTGGGCAACAAGGCCGCGCGTGAGTATCTTCGTGTGTTCTTGTCCGGAGCCGTTGACCAGGATCCGGACAAGCAGGGAAGGGTGCTGGTGCCGCAGATGCTGCGCGATTATGCGAATCTGGGCAACGACATCGTGGTGATTGGCGTGGGAACCCGAGCTGAGATTTGGAACAGGCAGGCATGGGAGGAATACTTGGCCGAAAAGGAACAGGGGTATTCCGATATTGCCGACGATGTATTACCGGCGGTGGAATTCTGATGACAGATGTGACGACGATTCATCAGCCAGTGTTGTTGCGTGATTGCGTTGAGCTGGTCGCGCCGGCATTGGCCGAGCCAGGGGCGATCGCGGTGGATTGCACGCTTGGACTGGCAGGTCATTCCACGGCATTCCTCAAGTCGAGTCCCAATGCGCGTCTTATCGGCATTGACAGGGACTCCGAAGCCCTCGCATTGGCCACCCAAAGAATGGAGCAGGAAGGTCTTGCGGATCGTTTCATTCCGGTTCATGCAGCGTTCGACGATTTCGCCCAGGTGCTTGATGACCACGGCATCGAACGGGTTGAAGCGGTGTTCATGGACTTGGGACTGTCAAGTCTGCAGATAGACGAGACGGAGCGTGGATTCTCTTACTCCCACGACGCGCCGCTTGACATGCGTATGGATGTCACCCAGCCGCTGACGGCGCACCAGGTGCTTGAAGAGTATTCCTTCGCTGATCTGGTCCGTATATTCCGAACATATGGCGAAGAACGTTTCTCCAAGCAGATAGCCCGTGAGATCGTTCGCCGTCGTGAGATTGAACCGTTGACCACGTCAGGCCAGCTCAATCGGCTGGTGGATGAGGTTGTGCCGCAGGCGCACAGGCCCGCGGGCAATCCCGCCAAGCGAGTGTTTCAGGCGCTGCGCATCGAAGTCAACGGTGAACTTGACAAGCTTGCCGGAACTCTGCCACAGATAGCCAACCATCTGTCGGTGGGCGGACGACTGGTGGTGGAGTCGTACCACTCCTTGGAAGACAAAACCGTCAAAACCTTTATGAATCAGGGACTCAAGGCGGATGTGCCGGCCGATATGCCGGTGGTGCCTCCGGATATGATGCCGTTCTTCAAGGAATTGACCAGAGGCGCAATCAAAGCCGACGATGAGGAAATCGCCATGAATCCACGTTCCGCCTCGGTGAGACTGCGTGCTGTGGAACTCGTCAGACCGATTCCCGACCGGTGGCGTAAACGGTTCGACCGGAACAATGATTATGCAAGCATGACACGTCGAGGGAGAAGGGGCTGAAGCGTGGCTGCACCAAGAACAATTTCGCCCAACGCCGCTCCTGCGGGTCGCAGGGGCCAGTCGGGAACGGCGGGGAAAACGCGTCCTGAACTGCGCGTCGTTAAAGGAGAGCGGGGCAAAGCCAATGGCGTCAGGCGTGGTTTCGAGCAGGTGATCAATTGGACGCGCTCCCGTAATACGCCGGTTCTGCATGTGTTCGTCGCGGTCGCTTTTCTCATGCTGTGTCTATTGGGGTCGTTGTCGTTACGTACTCAGATGGTGCAGAACTCGTTTGAGGCAAGCCAGATTGAATCGAACATCACTCGTCTGACGCAGGACGTGGAGGACGATCAGGTCAAGCTCGACGAGCTTGAGGCATCTTTGCCGAGCAAGGCCGAAGAGATGGGCATGGTTCCGCAGAAGGGTGCACTCACCATCGACCTGAGTGATTACGCGACGAGCGGGGATGACGCTCAGTGAATGTATTTCGCCGATTACAAAAGGGCTTGGTCAGGTTCTATAAGGATTTGTTTACGAAGACCGTGTCCGTTGGTCTTATTCTGGCTTTTGTCGGAACCGCCTGTCTGGTGCAGTTGGTCAACGTGCAGCTGATCAACGGCAAGGACATGGCCCAGGCCGCCACGCAGAGCAGAACCATCAGAGTGACTCTGAAAGCCAAGCGTGGCAAGATTCTCGACACCAATGGCTCCATTCTTGCGCAGAGCGTGGAACGATACACCATCATCGGCAATCCGGAGGCGGCCCAGGAGTTCACACCCATCACTTGTACCGAGGATACGGGAGACAGCTGCCATCAGATCGATGGTACACCGGTGGGTGTCACCGGGGCCGCAGCGGTGGCCAGGCTTCTTGCATCGGTACTTGATATGGATGCGACCGAATTGGGTGCGATGCTTTCCGGCACGGGGCAGTATGCGGTGCTTAAGAGAGATGTGACCCCTGCGGTGGCGCGAAAAATCAAAAAGCTGAATCTCGGCGGCATCGTTTATGCGGAACTCAGCAATGAACGTATCTATTCCAATGGTTCTCTTATGGGCGCGCTGTTGGGCGGCATCAATGCCGATGGTGAGGGAGTCGCCGGCATCGAGCAGATGGAAGACGAGACGCTTACCGGTACGGATGGGTACCAGGTGTATCAGCAGGGCACCGGAGGCGTGGAGATTCCTGGAACCATGACGGAATCCGAAGCGGCGGTCAACGGTTCCGACATCACCTTGACCATAGACCATGATGTGCAGTGGTATGTGGAAAAGGCGCTGAAGGAGAGCTGTGAGAAGTATGGTTCCCCATGGGGAATCGCGGTGGTGCAGGACACCCAAACCGGCGACATTCTGGCATTGGCCGACAGCGATGATGTGGAGGCCGGCAGCGACCAGGCCAAGATGACCGTTTCTCGCGCGGTCAGCGAAACCTTCGAACCGGGTTCTATCGGCAAGGTGTTCACGATGGCCGGCATGATTCAGCTTGGCCTGCATCAGGCGTCCGACAAATTCACGGTTCCCGATCATATTACGGTGAATAATCAGACCTACAGCGACTCGTTCACTCACGGAGAGGAACATTGGACGCTTGCCGGCATACTCGAACAATCATCGAACGTCGGCATGATCATGGCTGGCGACAAGATGAGCAACGAGCAGCGTTACGAGTTCATCAGCAAATTCGGAATCGGCCAGGACAGCGGACTGGGGCTTCCCGGCGAGTCGCAGGGCTTGTTGTATTCGTCGGATCAATGGGATCTTCGTACACAGAACACAGTGCTGTTCGGGCAGGGATACACTACGAACGCGTTGCAATTAACGAACGCGGTCGCGGTGATTGCCAATAAAGGCGTGAGGAAGCCGCAGCGGATCATCAAATCGATCACCGATGCCGATGGCCATACGCAGGAGCAGAAGGCTGAAGGCGAATCCACCCGGGTGCTTGACGAACAGGTCGCCGCGCAGGTTCTGGACGCCATGGAGTCCGTGTCCGATCATTACGCCAATTTCGTGAAGGTGGACGGATACCGTATCGCGGCAAAGTCCGGTACCGCGGAAGCTGCCGGAGAGGACGGAACCTTAAGCTCGATCATCAGTGATTATTCGGCGATCATTCCCGCCGACAATCCCCGTTTCGCGATTACGGTGGTGCTCAAGGATCCACAGGGCAGTTACGGCGGCTTGACGGCAGGACCTGTCGCTGCTGAAATTGGTGAATTCCTTATGCAGAAGTATGAGGTGGGGGCGTCAAACGAACGTACCAATGCTATTCCGGTTACTTGGTAAATATGGTGAAGTCGAAAGGCGGTAAAAGGAATAATGAGCGCGGTCAATGAATCCATGAACCGTCGTATGACTTTGGGAAAACTGGCCAGCAGATATGGTTTCGACCTTGATCCGGCCTTTTCCACGGAAGTGACGATCACATCCATCGCGGACGATGTGGACTCGATCCGTCCGGGTGCGTTGTTCATGCCGTCCGGGAATGTGGACGTTCGTCAATTGGAACAGGCGCAACGTCTCGGAGCATATGGGGCCGTTGTTCCGCATGCTTTGCGGGGAACATTGGAAGACATTCAGATTCCGTTAATCTACGCGGAACCTACGCCGCAGCAGCTAGGCAAGTTGGCCAGTGACATGGTGGGATCCCCATCCGATTCGCTGGCAGTGTTCGCGATCGTTGGCGAGAACAAGTCGGTTGTGGAACGGAACGTGCACGATCTTGCCGATTTTCTGCATATGCTCGGCAATCCCGTGGGCGTGATCAGCGTTTCCGATTCGCAGTCGTTGGAACGTTTTTTGAATCTGGATTATCCGTTGTCGGTCCTTGACGTGCAGCGCACGATGGCGGTGTGCGCCGAAGATGGCGCGGCTGCGGTGATTCTTGCATTGGACGAACACACGTTGAATCCCGATGCCCTGCAGTCGGTGAGCATAGACGTTCTTGGCAGCACCGATAACGGTCGCAGCGATGTGCGGATTGCGAAGTCGGTCGCGCGCTATGGTTGTGTGGTCGGCAAACAAACGCGTATCGCCCGCAGGACGCAGGAATCCGATCAGCTGGCCGAACAGGCCGCGCAGGCCTACGGACGTGACGACAGCAGCGTGCTGTCGTTGTCGATCGCCATGGTGTTGGCGGCTGGCGTGCGCAAGTCGAACATCAAAAGCGCGTTACGCGTATCGCACGATCTGGATTGATCGCGGATGGCGTGAAGGCATGAACCGAACCAATGTTCCGATTATCGTGATCGAACAAACGAAACAACAGCATGAAGCAGCATTGAAGAGGAGAACGAACGTGAGCAGCCCGACCATGATGCCGATGAGTCTGGAAGAAATAGCCGAAGCCGTCCAAGGACGATTGGTGGCAGGTTCCACGCCTGTTGATGGGCGAATCGCGACCAGCGCGTTTACGGATTCGCGTCAGCTGGTTGACGGTTCGGTGTTCGTGGCCATTGCCGGAGAGCGTGTGGATGGACATGATTTCGTGCCGCGGATCGCGTCGCAGGGAGCCGTCTGCGCGATAGTGGATCATGAGGTCGCCGACACGCAGGTCGCGCAGATAGTGGTTGCGGATACGGTGAAGGCTCTGGGGAAGCTTGCCAAGCACAACATAGAACGTCGACGTTCGTCATCCGAACCGTTCACTGTCATAGGCATCACCGGATCAGTGGGCAAAACCACCACCAAGGATCTGATGAAGGCGTTGCTGTCCAAGTTGGGGCCGACCATCGCCCCGGTCGGATCGTTCAACAATGAGATCGGATTGCCCCTGACCTCGCTGAAGGTTAATGAGCGGACACGTTTTCTGGTGGCGGAAATGGGCGCCAACCATGTCGGAGAGATCGCCTATCTGACCAATCTGGTGCCGCCGGATCTGGCCGTCGTGCTCAAGGTAGGT